>NZ_LSRW01000003.1:0-218077 GCF_003104955.1 Steroidobacter cummioxidans
GCAGCGTCAGATGTGTATAAGANACCGCTATACGAGTATGTGGAAGGCACTGAAGCTTTTCCGAAGATCGCCAGAGAACGAAAGGGGTTCGTGTGGACACCGGGCAACAAAGCGCGTGTTGCTCGCACAACGTATGAGCGCAGTGCGCAGACTAGACTATAGACAAGGCGCTGCGACACAATCTTGTTCAAGATGCGCTTTTTAAGCATCTCGAAGAAATTCATGGCAAAGACGATGTGAGCGGAGAGCAAGAGTACGGGAACGGCACGCGTGTCGATGTCTCCGTTAAAGATGGGGATAGCTATGTGTACTACGAAATCAAGACGGGGCTCTCGGCGCAGAGCTGTATCCGCGAGGCTCTCGGCCAGTTGATGGAGTATTCGTACTGGCCGGGCGCTCAACAGGCCGAGCGACTGATAGTCGTCGGAGAAGCGACTTACGACAAGGACGCGAAGGCATACATCAAAAGACTGCGGACCGAATTCTGCCTGCCGATCGAGTATCAGCAGTTCGATATGAAGTTAGGGAGACTGATCTAATGCCTGTCATTGCATGTCTCGGCTGGGGATCGCTCGTCTGGGACCCGCGAACACTCGGGATTCAGCGCCAATGGTTCAATGACGGGCCCTTCATCCGGGTTGAGTTTGTACGCAGGTCGAGTAATGGGCGGATCACCCTGGTGCTGGATGAAGCCGCGCCTCCCGTTCGTTCTCTCTGGGCAGTGATGGATGCAACAGAGATTGAAGCTGCGGCGGAAGCCCTTCGCGAAAGAGAAGGGGTGCTGGAAAAGAACAAGCAGAGAGACATCGGACGCTGGATAACGGGAAGCGCTTCACCTGCGAATATTGCGGGCTTGCCGGAATGGGCACGGGCACACGGCATCGACGGCGTCGTCTGGACGGCCCTCGGGCCGAAATATCATGCCTCCGGCTCTCGCGCGACCGCCGAGGACATCACGGGCTATCTGCGCGACCTAACCGGGCGCATGCGTGATGATGCCGAGCGCTACGTGCGATACGCGCCGCCGCAAATCGATACACCGTATCGACGCGCAATCGAAGCAACGCTGGGATGGACACCTGTCGATCTTGAGCGCAGGTCACTCTGATCTCGCCGCGTAGGGCTAGAGCGGATCGACTACCAACCCCTTGTCGAAGCGATCGGAGGAGCGCTAAATAAGGGAATGACGATGTAATGCTTGTAGTCGCCGCTATCGACGGGATCCGCGCAGATGTCAGCCGCCGACCAGAGGTAACGTTCCAGTTGCTCGCGTGACAGCCCTGTCGAGATCGCCGAGAACACGCCGTTAGGCCATTTGTTCGCTCTTCTGTCTAGCAGCAACGCCTCAGCCAATCTCGCGCCCTTGCGCACCCGCGTTGCAAGCCAACGCCAGCTGTCTACCAGCTTGCGTAGCTGATCGACTCTCTCTCTCTCTCTCTCTCTCTCTCTCTCTCTCTCTCTCTCTCTCTCTCTCTCGGCCCGCACTTGGTCGGACGCAACTGGCAGTCCCCAGCTATTGGAGATCTTCTCATATTCGACCGAATCGGCTTTGGCGTCATTGCTGTTGCGGCGGCTCGATCCCAGCAGACTCAGTCACAAAAGCCAAGGTCTCGACGGACGGCTACTCATTCGATCGAACCGCTCTCTCTACCGAACCGCAGCAGAACATGAAATGCCGGATGCCCAGTCTTCACGAACTGCTCCGCACGTCGCATGAGCCAATAATCTAAGCCCATCATCGGTGTCGTCTCCTGACTCCGCGCCGCAATCATCGAACCCGCCTGGACAATCCTCAATAGCTCGGATGGGTCCAGAATATGGAGCAACCCCTTCCTGTCTTCCATGAGCGAACGATAGAACGGGACTCCAACTTCATCGCTCACGGCGAGCAGAGTCAGGTCGGGAATCAAAATCACTAAGTGGGGCGGTTGATCACGGTTGACGTCAACAACTTTGCCTGCCCGATCCGTTACGCGCAGGCCGGCCGCGATGTTGCGGGCCGCCCCAGCAAGCTGACGTGCCGCTTTGCGAACGTGACGAATCGTTTGCTGCGCAAGCCTCTCCCTGGACGGCAGATCAGGCCGCGAAAGCAAGCTCAGAGCTTTGGACTCAAACAGGATACTGCCGTACCGATGAGTCAAGAGAATATCCGTCAGCTCGCGAGGCTTGCCCCGCTCGTCGACTTGCGGGCTCCGGAATATCCCATCAGGCGCAAGTTCACCCACAAGCCAATGTGCAAGCGCCTCTTGTTGCCCGCCCTCGTCATCGTCAAAAAGCGATACGAATCCTGACGCAGCACTTCTGGTAATAAAGTGACTGT
This sequence comes from Steroidobacter cummioxidans, assembly GCF_003104955.1. Taxonomy (NCBI): domain Bacteria; kingdom Pseudomonadati; phylum Pseudomonadota; class Gammaproteobacteria; order Steroidobacterales; family Steroidobacteraceae; genus Steroidobacter; species Steroidobacter cummioxidans. The sequence goes on from NZ_LSRW01000003.1 coordinate 2,321, forward strand.
TTATTTGCGTCCATTCAGATGGGGGCAGCAAATCGAGAAAGACGCCTTCGCTTTGCGGAAGGGTGCCGTCGATGAGTCGTCCTAGACGGCCGTTCGCCTCCTCGGTCGTTTCGGCGTCGACTCCGCTTGGACTGAATGGATAGGGCTTCACGCCCGCGCACAGCGCTCCAATACTAGCCGACGTGCTGACAGCACAGTCGCCGCTAGTGCTGCAGGTGGCAACCTCATTGAATACGGCCAATCTCACGCTCGAGCGCGTCGAAAGCCCGCGCAGGGCCTCGACTTCGTGTGGCTCCTCATACAGCGACCACCTAACAGCCTCTTCGGCATCTCCATCATAGAACAGCACGCCGTAGAGCAGGAACTCGCGGACGCGCATGACGGCGACGCGAATACGTAAGGAGCGCACGAGATATTTTGCCGAGAGCGTCGTCGTCTTTAGCAGGAGGACTGGACCGGCGTTATCCTCACCCATTCGCACAAGTTCTGGACAAGCAAGGAACTCGTCTCGAAGACGGCCAGACAGGATGTACATGCTCGAAGTTCCCTTTGTACTGGTTGCCTAGATCAGCGATGCTACACTCATAGTAGCGTTTGTCACCAAACAAACCGTGTTTGCAGAAACGTTTTCGCAAGCCTCCCCCTTGGGCCTGCCCCGTCTAGAACTCGAACTCAGCAAGCTCGGCTGCGCTCTAGGTTCGCTCCTGCTCCACAGAGCCACTCCCGTAGCAAGTGTGCTGGGGTATCGCCGATATGTCCGCAATACTCGCAAGTTCAGGTTTGACAGCATCAAACTAGCCCGACGCCGCTACAAACAATTACGCCACAATCCGGACTACTCCCTGCTCAAGTCGCGACCAGCGCAAACTGAACCCGGCTTAGTTGCGCACCTGCGACGAGCTGCTTGTCTTCCTACTGTTCTTGTTGTGCTCCTCCAGCACATCGATGATCCGGACGACGAAGCGCTGCTGCGTTTTAGACAGCGCCTGGAGGCGCTCCGCGTGGCGCATCGCTCTCGGCGAGAGCCGGCGCTTCCTGACCGGTTCTGGAGCGAAGCCGAGGAACTGGTCGATGTTGAGCCGGAACAGCCTCGCGAGCCGTTCGAGAACGAGGACGGAAATCCGCCTGTCCCCGATTTCGTAAGCAAACACCGCCTGCTGAGAAACACCTAGTGCGCGTGCCAGCTCCGCTTGCGTCATACCTCGTGACTTTCGCAACTGCGTAACGCGCTTTCCGAGCGCAGCGAAGTAAGCACGACTTTCTTTTTTGATCTGCGGCGACTTCGGCGGTGCGGATTGCGTGTCGCTCACGTGCGCGCCCTGCCCGCTCTACGTCGAACTACCGGAGCCAGCGCCGCCCGGCGCCTTGTTCGGCGGCGGGCCGAACTCGCCGGCCTTGAAGCGCCTGACGATCTTCTCGAGCGCATCGACTGACTCTGCGATCAGCCTCGCGATGACCTGGGCCACGTCGGCATGCATCGTTCCATCATCGTCATCGGAGTACAGCAAGACGTCGTACAGACATCTGGCCATCCCTTGAACCTGCATGAGATTGCCGCGCTCCGCTTCGATGAGTTCTTCGAGAGAGCGGCTGGCGGGAGGTGCTTCGTATGTTTCCTTCTCCGCCATGAGTTGTTACCTCTTGCGGAGCGGTGAGCTGCACAACCGCTCGATGGCTTCTGCGCCACCGATTAGTCGTTCGTGGAGAGCAGCTTGGCCTTCGTGACATTGTTGAGCCGCGTCGCGGAGGCCGTCAGCGACGAAGAGTGCTTCTGTGATGTCGTCACCCATGTCGCGATTGTCTGGGAAGAACTTGCGCTGGGTGGCAAGGATCGCGTGCGTCAGAAGCCTGCTTCGCCGAAGTGCCGACACATCCCCTTGGGATCGCCACCATGCCTCGGTCTGCCGCACGCTGGCGAGCAGCGCGTTGAGCCCCATCCTGAGGACGACCATGTCTTCGCGGCTGGCGCGGGTCATGGCTCGGACCTCGCGCGAGACGCACCGGGCCATGAACCAAGCTGGTCTGAACGATTGTTAGAAGATACCGGCGAGTATCTGCGAACGCATTCTCGCCGCAGGTTCATGGCCGCGCCCTACCCGATGAACTTCGGTGGAGCACGGCAGAGCCGTTTGCTCTGTGACATACACGCGCACATACCCGCGCAAGCGCCGGGTGCGCCATAATGAAGGAAGCCATAACTGCCTCGATGAAGGCGTTGTGGTTAGGCTCTCGTCGGTGTTGGTAGCACCGGCGGGGGCCGCCCTTGGGCGGATCATTTGCCGCGGGACGACACTATTCCGATAGCGGGTTGGAAGTCCAGACAAACAGACTTGGCATTCATGTTGCGCCGGAGAGCATAAACACCCATGCGGAACCAGCGAGCGAGCGCCGGCGGCTCCTCTCGCGGATCTCCGTGCAGGCTACTCGAACATCAATGCAGTATGCGCATTCGGAATAGAAGAAGCGGAATTCGCCCGTACCCTACAGCAAGCCTGAGAAGATGCTGTTAAAGCACTCGTTTACCTCGCTGCGCCTAAAATGCCCTTCATCATCCAAAGCGGAAACAACGCCGTGTAAGACTGCTGGCTCATTGGCACAGCCATGCAACTTGTTTATGAGCGTCGCGCGCCTATTCGGCTGACCGATGAATGAGTTCTTGAGCTTTCCATCAGCAAGGAGCTGGTTCTCCACGCACGACATGGCGTCATCGTTACGGAGCAAGACCTCCTCTATCGTCCCAGACCAAACAAATGTATTCGCTTTTGCCAGCAGCTCTCTGGATTCTCGCTTGCGAGCTGTCGTGAGCGAGGTGCGAAGCTGGCCCTGCTCCGCGCCGCTAAGCAAGCCGGTTTTCTCGATAAGCCGTTGCAGGGCAGAGCCGTCGTACAACGTTCGCGTTGGTAAGCCCTGATCGACCTCGGAGCGGACCGCTGAAAGTAATTTTGCAGCGTTGGTGCCACGCTTCGTTTGGCCACTGAGAATTTGCTTTACCAAATCGATCGCAGCTAAAGCCTCCGCTCGCTGCTCTGCCTGTAGAGGCTGTATATAAGGCGTCTCGACTGAGTAGAGAGCATCGTTATCCATGACGCATTTCCAGTCCACTCCCAGGCAATGTATGAGATGCACCAGCGCCACAACGCGATCTTTCCCGCCCGCTGCGACAACCAAGAGGTCCGCTTGGTCAACAGTCCGACCGAATCGCTTCTCAAAGAGTGCTGAGAGAACAACTTTATCTGAGGCACCCTCGACTATTAGCACACGGTTCGTCAGAAGCGGCTCGGTCAACCGCAACCCATAGGCATCCAAGTGTGTCCGCGCTTGCTTGTCCGTATAGTGCTTGAAGATCGTCACTTTCCGGCGTTGAGTTACTCCCGTGTTTGAGAATAGAGGACGTACGGGCTCCAACCCTGTATGCCCAAGAAAGACTGGCGAATGAGTGCTCACCAACACCTGTGACTTCGACGATATAGCCTTAAGGTCATCACAGATCGATCTTATGGTAGTGGGATGCAGATGGTTGTCCGGTTCCTCGAACATATACAGAACCGAGCCCGTGATGGCTTCTCCAAGCTGCCTGTACAGATTCATGATGACAGCGCTTTGGTGCCCAGTTCCGAGGGCGCTCAGAGGAATATCGGCGCCCCCGACCCTGACGCGCAACCCAATATTGTCGTAAAGAGCTTCGATATCTATTTGACTCGTATCGAGCGTCAGACTCTCAACTCCAAGGATTCGTGTTGCGACTTCATGCTGCTGCTGCAACAGTACAGTGGCTCGGTTCGACAGGACCTTTCTTGCTTGATCGCCAAGACTCCGAATACTCCCCTGCCCCCTCGCCTTTTGAAGAGCCGCCTTGAGCAGCCTCTTAAAAGGCAAGAGGCCGTCGGCGCTCAGGTCACGTATCGGCGGAATGTAGACTGTGACGAAATGCTCTTTCAGCACCCGGAACTCATCAGGAGTCAAGGAATGCTCTCCAAGCTTGCGCGTGACCTTCCCCGCTCGTGTCAAACGAAGTGAATATTTGAGTTCTGAGGATGTAGTACCCGCGATCTGTTGCAGCGCCTCTGGAACATTAACAAACGAGCAATCTACCCAAATCGATAAGGTAGGCCCGCCTTGGCCCATTTTTTGTGCGCTCAGATTCGCCGATGCATCTTCGACTGACAATTCTTCAGTAAAGGCGAGCTGTAGTGCGCGAAAGATGTTCGATTTCCCACAGCTGTTTGGCCCACAAACCACAGTCAGTTGAGACAGATCAATCTTGATGTCTTCGAGAGATCGGAAGTTCCGAACTCGAACCTCAACCATACGCATAGGAAGAGCGCCCCAGGGTCATCGATCTACGAATTCTGACCCAAATCGACGTCGCTCGCGATTTGGCATTCCACAACTGTGAATCGGTCCAGTCCGTTCCAATCGTGAACTGCGTCACACCGGACCCAGAAGACGCCTGCAAGTCGAAGGCGGCAGCATAGCAAACGAACCGGTTACCTCGCGCGGTTCTGGGCCGACGGTTTTGCCTCGCCTCACCGCAAGCTCATGATCCATCCCCGACACATAACGGGAGCAAGCAGCAGTCGTTGAGCCTACCTAAAACGAGTCAATGGAGCTGTTGTTACGCTTCAGCATCACTGGCGTCCCGCTCCGCGAAGCTCGCGATCACCAGCGCGAGCTCCCTCAATTGGCACAGCAGCTGAGCCAGACTCTCGAGAGGCATTCGAAACGCTGCGATCTCCAGAAATGCTCCATCCTCAGATATCGCCAGAGCATGCGGTTCGTTTTCGTTTAGTTCACCACCCTGAATTTTATCGTCCATATGTTCGATCGCGTTACGAAATGAAGTGACATCAGATTCATGACTTCGTATGAGCCTCCGGCTCAATCGATTGATCTCTGGACCGTTAGGATGTGCCGCAATCCGGTCAACGAAACGCAGCGCACGCTTGACAGAGTTGATGCACGTTTCGAACCGACCGAGGCCTTCTACTAAAAGCGCCCTTTTGTTCGCTGAAGCCGCGTACGCAACCAGACAGTCCCGACTAGCAATGTATTCCCTCATCGCCTTGTCAACCACAAGGACAAAATTAGTAACGAACGATCGGGCTCGGTCATCTCGCAGCCCCCCCGCGCCTCAGCACAATGTTGAATAGGTACTGAGGCAGGACGGGAGCGCTCACGCTGGACAGGTCCGGGGCCTTGCATTCGGTGATGTACGGCAAGAAAAACTCCTGTTGATCTCGACATCAGGACGGCCGGAGCATGGCGCGCAAGCCCCGCTGGTGGCATCTATCCCGCTACAGCCCGCCCAGTATCTTCATCGCGGCTGTTTTCGGATCGCCATAAAATATTGGATCGACGTGCTCCACGATGTCGGCGCTCACATCTAAGAAGTTTCGCTTGTTCTCGATTGGGATCAGCGCACGCTTGGCCCCGTTGTCCTTCGCAACTTGGAGTGGCTCTGTCAGTGAGCGCAGTGGCTTGATATTTCCCTGCACACTCATGTCACCCAATATCAGCAACGCTGGACTTACTGGCGCCTTTCTCATCGCCGAATACGCTGCTACAAAGAACGCAACGCCGAGTTCTGCTTCGACTCTGTTACCAAGCAGGTCAATAACTTCAACGTGCAAATCAGATACATCAAGATCACGTGCAATAGCGAGCTCTGTCTTCTTGGCTTGCAAGAAACTGAAGGCGCGTTGGATCGATTCCTTCATCGCACCGCCGCTGCCGCCAGCCGACTTCAGCTTTCCTGTACCGCTCGATACGGAGACTTCGAGCCGGTACAAGCCAACAGTGCCATCGGACGTCACGCCGGCGCTGTACACCGTCCCTGGGGCGAGCGGATCAGTAGAGATGAGGTCGCGTCCGCCTTGCTCGGGAACGCCGACGAACCTTTCTTCGCCCGTTTCTTGTGACGTATAACTGAATGACGTATGGTAGTACTCGAATGAGCCCATTTTCTTCAACTGCTCTTTCACACGGCGACGGCCCTCCATCGCGAACTCGAGCAATTCGACGAGTTCATCTCGCCCGACCTCTCCATGCGGGAACAAAATCTTCATCAGACCTGAAACAGTCTTGCGTACGGCTTTCCGGTCACGGGCATTCAGGTGTGTGCCGAGCGAGAAGTGTCGATCGATGATCTCCGTGTAGTTGTGCTTGCGCATCTCCCGCAGGGCTTCAGCCAGATAGTCCACCACGAATCCGTAGTGGTCCGTGAACATGTCGTTGCGCATCTTCGGGATCTCCCAACCTGGGAGATAGAAGTGCAAGCGATCGATGAATGCCATGTCGTCACGAATAATGTCTGGCATCGGCGCGAAGAGGTGACCGGTCTGCACCATCACATCGACGGGTTGATTGGTGTTGCCGAACATCGCGATGCTCGCATCGCCTGCCACCGCTTCCTGACCGCGCTGGAACGTTCCCGATTCGCAGTAGGTTTTCATCGTGGTGATGACTTCTTTCGGCATCTTCTGGAGATCGGCAACCTCATCGAAGCCGACGACATCCCAAATCTGCACCATCCCCTTCTGTCGACCGGTCATATGCCCGAAAAGGTTTGCCACGGTCGTCCCGCCAGTCAGCAGCGCTGAGTACGGTGATACTTCCTGCACTACATAGCTCTTGCCCGTGCCACGCGGTCCAAGCTCCACCAGGTTGTAGTTGCGTTCGGCCAGTGGGATGAGCCGCACTAAGAACAGCAGTTTGAGCCGTCGCGACATCTCCTTCGGCTCGTAACCCATGCTCCGCATGATGAGATCGAGCCATTCATCCGTCGTGAACTCACGACGCACGCGCCGATACTCTTCGAGATCAAAGGTTGCGATCTGAATTGGGGTGAGCTTGTCGATCCAGAATGGATTCTTGCCTCTCGACTCTTCGTCATACTCAAAGCGCATGTCCACTTGCGCCCACACACCTCCCATCACCAGACGCTCGTATTCGCGGACGTAGTGCTCGGGGACGTGCACATTCTTGTGCCCGAAGTTCGTCACTTCAGCCCAGAAATCGGAGTCGACGAGGCGCACCTTGACCTTGTCGATGAAAGCGTGGCGCCCTTGGTCCTTCACCTTCGCCTGCGCCTTCATCGATTCGTCGGAACGAATGTAGTTGTTCGCGAGGGTGTCGTTGACGACCTGCAGGCCCATCTGAATGGCCACCTCATCCGACGATGCGCAGTACTTGCCGAGAAGAAACTCGAGCACGAACACAGGGACGTTCGCGCCCACCTTTACCTTCCGCACGAGATCCTTACGCACCACCTTGCCGGCGAAGAGTCGGTTGACCTTGTCGTCAAGAGCGTCTCGTGTCGGGGTTGCTCCGTTGCTCATTGCTTACATTCCAAGTCGAACCGGGATGTCAGTGGGAGAGCGATATAGCTCGGCATCGGTGCTCGGGTCCTGCACCACGACGCGCAGCGATGATGCACTCTCGTCATTGAGCAAGAATGCGATCGTGACTGGCTTGTTGGGCTCGAGCTTCACGGTACCCGTCACACGATCCAACTCCGCGTCTACGGCCATGCCTACGGCACCCACTTGCTTGCCGCCTGCCATCAGTAGTGGCCTAACTTGAACACTGGTGGCGCCGAGCAACATCTGCTTGCCGCCGTAGTAGAACGTCACGCTGAAGATGCGGTTGGTCACAGCCTCTGGAAGCCCACCCGCTTCAATCGGCCCGGCCGAGGGACGGGCGGATTCACGTGCCTTCGTGCGCACCGTCACCACCGGAATAACCATCTCCTGGAGCGATGGCCCGCCGTGATGGAAAGCGAGATCGCCGCCTGCCTTGAAGACGCCTGACGCAGCCGGGAACACGAACTCAAGGTCCGAGGAGTAGCCAAGCGCCGAAGCTTGCACGCGAACGCAGCCAGTCCGCCTTGCCCCACCTCGCCCGATCCAGCAACGCCGATGCAGCTCCACGGTGTCGCCGCCAGGCGCATCGGTGCGCATGGACTCGTCGCGGTCGTTTGCGAAGAACAGGTGGCCATGATCCGCGCTCACCACCGCGTATTCGATACCCGCGCCAGCAAGCTTGCGAATGGCTCGCGCCAAGTTGTCTATGACGGTGTCCATCACCTGCCGCGCCTGGAATGTGAAGCCAGTCTCGCCGGCATGATCGATCTCCTGCGAGCGCACCACAATTACCTGTGCGCCATCGAGCTTTTTCGCGAGCTTCGATGGCTGAAGGCTGAGGAGCTCATCGAGTGAAACGTCTACCAACTTTGGCACACGCGCGCCTGCGTGCTTCTTTCGGCTGGCGAGGTCAGGAAGAAAACTGCCATCAATCTGGGCGCCCAGTTTGCCGTTCTGCTCGACGACCGAGAAACTTGCGGAGGCGCCGGGCTGGAGAGCCGCCATACCGATGGGCGTAATGCTTGGCAGCGCACCGACTGCCGCTCGAACTGAGACCTCAGAGGTCTTGGGTAGCCGCTCGGCAAGCTCGACGCCCATTTCGTAGCGCATCGCATCGACGAGGAAATAGGCAACGGGCTTAGGCTTGTCGCAGACCACATCGCTCCAGATGCGAGTCTGGTGGAGAGCACCAGGCACAGTCCAACCGGCCTTCGCGAGAGCATTGGTGAAACCGTCCGCCATGGAATGACAGACGTCCTCGTATGCGCGCCGGACAACGCTCAGCGGGCGCTCCTCGGGTTCTTCATCAAGGTTCGCGACCCAGGCCTCAAGGCGACGCTGAGCCTGGTCGAGGCGGAACCAACCGTTCTTCGACACGTAGGCATCCAGCCAAGCAGCGGAATCTCCCGCGGTCTGTCTGACTGCCAATCGCACTTCCATCGCTACACTGCCCAGCTCGGCCATACGTCGAGTGGCATCCCATTGCGCCTTTCTGCTGACGTCCCGGTCAAGCCAAAAGCTCTGCTCTCGGTCTGCGACCAACGCGAGCGCCTCGGTGAACTTGCCGTTCGAGATAAGATGGCCCGCATGTCGAAGAAGAGCGCGTTCTTCGAAGCGGAACGTGTCGATCGAACCGAGCGCGCCGGCCGGTAGCGTCGCGTTCTTGAGCCCCAGCTCTTCCTCGATGCGGTCCGCGAGCGCGGCGTATGCGTCAGCGTGGCTCCTGCGAAGGCGCCGCGCGATCTCCCGCACTGCCGACTCCCCGTCCTTCGTGGACGGCTTGGCCACGCCGTGGAGCGACGCGGGCACATCGCAAGAGAGATCCAGCCGGAACTCGCCCGCCAACACGTAGCGCAGCGTGATCGCGCGGAGCTTCGGCAAGGGTGAGTCGGCGGCCAGTTCGAGCCCGAGACGGGCCTTCACAAGCTTGGTTAGCTCGCGCGCCGCATCCTTGCTTACAATCTCCGGGTCACGAGCGTCGCACACAAGCCACGCTGCGAGGAGCGCATCGTTGCCGCTCGCGTCGTGAAAGATGCTCTTCAGAATCGACGGAGGTTCGGCGCCGGAGTTGCGCGCCGCTGCGCGCGCGAGATCCTCGTAGGAGACCTTGCGCTCGAACCGCAGCATCTCGTCGACGAGGCCGAGCGTGTACGTCTGGAGCAAGAGGTTTTTCGCGAGCTGCTTCAGCTCTGGCTTCCAGATCCGCCCAGCCTTCTCCAGCTCCATCAGTACTGATGACTTCACATCGTGTGCCAGGCCCGGGATGAAGATGACTACAGGATCGGGCTTATCGCCGCAGACGAGAGGCTCGACGATCGCCCGCAGTTCGAACAGCGAGCCCGCGTACTCGGCAAGGGCAGCCTTCGCGCCCGCGAGCGCTACCGGAACTGGCTTGGTCGCAGACCTAGGACCACCGCGAACTTCGTCAACGAAAGGCTGGAACTCGCGACGCTCGTCGTACCAGACGATGACGCCATGATCCTTTAGCTTGTCGGCGAGCTGCTTCGCCACGTAGTCGTGAAGCGGGTGCATCAGGCTTCTTCTCCCTCGGCGGCAACGGCAGAACCCTTTTGCCGACTAGCGCTCTTGCGTCTGGTGCTCTTGCCGGTGGCCATGGGCGCCTCCAGCAGGCTCTTCAGTGCGGACTTGACGGCGGGCGAGGTGCGCTCGCCCACGAGATCCTCGATGCTGCGCGTGGACGTGCCGCGAGCTGTCCATTTGCCATCGGCCCCCTCGACCCAAAACACATCCTCAAGTCCATGAGCAATGGCGAGGCTTCGGTCCTTCGCGCACTTGGTGACGACGCGCTCGGGCCAGAGGTGCATCGAAAGGTGTGCCCAGTCGTACTTGCCTTCGCAGAGCGCATCCCAGGTCGCCTTGAGCTCCTTCTGCCAGGACTTGTTTTGCGGAACGAGCCTCCAAAGGGGCGCGAAATTGGTGATGACGCCGTCGTCGAGGTTTGGGTTCCAGAGCGGCGCGACTCGCTTCACCTCGTCAAGGAAAGCACGAAGCTCCTCAACGAACGCGTGCTGGGCCGTTACCTCCTTCGTGGGCGCCTTCTCGCGCATCATCAGATCTAAGCGACGTTCTTCGTGCGCGAGCTTCGGCGCGACGTATTCGTTTTGCACGCGAAAGAGCGTGTCCTTGCCGAATGCGTGAATGTAGAGCCACACCGAGTAGCTCGCCGTGGGTGTAGCGAGCTGCCAGTAGATCGGTGCCTTACGACGGCTCTTCGAGTAGCGCCGAACGTGGTACGCGAAGAACTCACGCGCCAACCACGGCCGCAGCTCGTCTTTACCAGAGATCGCCCGACAAACCTCCTGTCGCCAGGCATCGGCCCTCGGCCCGAAGTGCTGTTCGAGCACTTGGCTAACGGCGCCAGTAATGTCGCCTGCACTGCCGGGGTCATCAACTCCAACGAGCTCAGGCGCATGCGCGCTTCGTCGGCGCAGGACGACCGCGTCGAACGGGCGCTGCTTACTCGACGAAGAAGCAGTCTCAGCATCCTGCTGAAAGTGTCCAGCTACAACTCCGAAGGCGAACCCAATCAACTCTCGTGCGAGTTCGGCTGCGTCTGCGCTAGCAGATTCATCGTCCTCATCGGCGTCATCGTCCTCCTGAGCTGGCTCCTCGTTGCTCGGACCGGCCGTCTCAGTCGCTCCGAAACCAGAAGCAATCGCGAGCTGGTCTTCGTCGTTGATGCCGTACGCCGCAAAACACTTCTCGTCGATGAGCTGCTGCACGCGCTGATACCGCGCATCGAGATCTTGGACGTGTTCAGTCCAAGCCGTCGTTCTTGCGGCCAAGTCATCACCGGGAACCCTGAGCAGTGCGGGCGCCGTAAACGACGGGGATACCTCGGCACGTAGAGACAATCCGTGGCGAGCTCGCCATGCTTCAAGTGCGAGCTGAGCGAGCTCAGCTCGAGCAGTCGCAGTGAGCTCTGGCACCGGCGTGCGCTGAAAAATTCCGACCTCATACGAGCGTGCGGCCCCCCCGCGCCCGGTCGGCTCGGCGGCTGCAAGCTGAAACTCGATCAGCGACAGGAAGGCCCTGCTATTGCTGATGGCGAGGAGGGCAAGTAACTCCTCCTCGTCGTCCCCATCGACAATTGCAGCGGGCCCTTTGTCACCGAAAATGCACCCTGCGGGCAGCGCACGAACGGAGAGTTCTCCCTTCGTGCGACGGGTCCAGGTCAGGCCCGGCCGGAAGTACAGCTCTCGGCTAGGAACGATCGCGAACTTGTACGCGCGCGTCGTCACGCGCTCCGCAAGCATCTCCTCGCCATTTTGGCCCCACTTTACTTTCATCTGCGGATCAGCGTGGAAGGGCGACCACGGGCCACCCTTGACATGCAGAGCCCAATGATCGCCGTTGACCTCCCATGCAAGTCGAAGAAAGCGATAGTCATCGTTCGTATTGACACCACGCCGCGCGACACGTCCTCGTGACTCCAACTTCGGTAGACGCGCGAACACTGCGCGCAGGGCGTCACTTACCCAGTAAGCGAACGGAGAACCGGTCACGGCACCGAATGCGCGGGGATCGACCTCAAACCATTGTCGCCCCAACGCCCGATCCGGAGAATGGAGCACTGCCTCCAGGGCGCCCTTCTTGTCCGTGCGCTCTTCAAGCACCCGGATGAACGTCGTTTGGATGCGAGTGCGTGTAGGCCCGAGCTGCAAGCAGTACGCCGCAGCCTCAACCATCGCCGCGTCCATCACGCCCAACCCCAGGTCGGCGACAACCACGGGGGGCGCGCTGTTCAGCACAACCTCCTCACGCCAGCGCTGAAACCGCGGCAGGAAGAAACCGGTTCTGGAAGTGATGGCACCAAGCATCCCCGAAGGAACAAGCAGTTCGGTGCCACGCTCAACGAAGGCAGCGTAGATGTCGTTCTTTGTCCTCGGATAGGATTGGTCGAAGGCCTTCTTCGAACGCATGCTGCCGGCACCGAACGGCGGATTCATCAGTACCGCATCGAACTTCTTCTCCGCGACGCCGAGCAGCGCCACCGCATGCGCTGCATCGTCGGCAAACAGGCGTCGCCGGGTATTGGTCGCGCTGGCATCCTCGCGCACGAACCGATTGAGTGCTGCGCGTATGCGTTCCTCCGTTGGTGCGAATAGCTCGCCCTGGTTTTGGGTCGCCTGGACTAGCGTTTCGACGCGGAGCAAAAGTCCCATGTCGCCTGCAAGGTTCAACGACTCGACGAGTGACGTGAACACGCGCCCGAGCTCCGCATCGCCCAACTTCGCGACGAAGTCCTTGGCGATCTGCTTATCGGCCACGAGAGGCTCAGCTACGACGATGTTCGACCGGCGGATCCGCGCACGCTCGGCGCGCCCGACACCGAAATCGCGATAAGCCCTTTGCGCGCGCATCCAGAGGGCGAGCTGCGCAATCTGCGCGCAGCGCGGGTCGATATCCACGCCATACAGGTTGTGGGCAAGGATTAGACCCGGAATGGCATTTCGAAGCGCGTCGAGGCTCTGGTAATCCTCCGCGAGCGTCTTCCCCGTCGCTTCGCTCTTCGGGCTGTCCGGATCGGCGTAGGCCTCCTCGTAGATGACAAGGAGAAGGTCGAACGCATAGAGCAGGAAGTGCCCGCTACCACAGGCTGGGTCTAGCACGCGGAGATCGCGGGGGTCCTTTTTCGCGCGCCGCGCGAACTCCTCGCCGGGCTTGTGGACCATGTACTCGCACTTCTCGGCGAGTACTGTGTCAGTGCCGCGCATTTCATGCCAGATGCGTCCCAGCGTGTTGTCGGTGAGGAACTGAACGACGTATCGTGGCGTAAAGAACTGATTGCGCACAGCGAGCTCGCGGCTGTTCCGCGGCGACTGACTCTCCTCGCGCATCTTTCGCCGCTCCTCCTGGCCGTTGAAGAACTGATAGACCCAGCCTATTGTTTCGTCCTCCCCCCACACCTTGGCGAGATCAGTGGCATTCAGAATCTCAAGAAGCTGTTCGAACGTCGCACGCTTCGGCCAGAGCACGCTCGAAGAATCCCGTCGATCGAACAAAACCTTCACCTCGGTCGACAACTCATCAAAGAGGGACTCGATGTAAAGGCGGTAGCCGTCGTTCTCGTGCAGGAGCGCTAGGCCCGGCGCCATACCGTAGAACTCCCGGTAGCCAGCCGACTGCTCTCCCTTTGTGATGCACTCCTGCGCCAAATCGCGGCACTCGAGCATCTTGAGCGCGACAAACCGGTTCAGCGTCGTAAACGCAGCATCCCGTAGATAGTCCGCGACGGAATCCGTGGCGCTCATGCCAGCGGCACGCTTGTGCTCGATGGAGGAGACAATGCGCTCGCGCTGAAACAGCTTGCGGGCATCGTCCTTAAGGTGACGACCGGCTTCGGGAGCGACAGTGCCATCCTCGTGCACGTCGAAGATGCCCTCCAGCTGGTCGGCGAAGTCGTCCGCGAGGAGCTTACGCGCTCGCTGCGTGGCGCGTTCGATGGCGTTGCGTGCGTCCTTGTCCATCAGGTCGTTCCTGCTCGAACCGATTGAGGTGGAGCGGCCGCCTCCGGATATCTCTCTGCGAACCATCGCACCCTCGCCACACCGTCCGTTGGCGAATCGGTCGTGGGAGCGTGAAGATGACGGCCGATCTTCGGAAGGAGCAGCACTAGAAGGAGGTCCGAAGAATTGGATTCGAGAGTGAAGCGCGACTCTCCGTGAATCTCGAGTCGACGCGAGAACGCATCCAGGGAGGCGCGCGCGACGTCTGTCAGCGGCTCTACCGACCCAAGGACCCGACGAATGCTGTCAGGGTTGACGAGGCGAATCGGTTTCAGCGCCTCGAAGAGAGCACCTGCGTTACGACCGAAGTCGACGCCTGGAAACCAGCCACGGAGTCGCGCCACAAAGTCGTAGACGTCAGTGAAGGCACCACCCTGCTCGCGCTGCCGCCGCTCGGTTTCGGCGAAGAGGCTAGAAATGGTGCCGTCGCCCATCCGGACCGACTGGCCAAGCATCACAAGGAAGTTGCGTTCCTGATCTGACAGGACTCCGGCGGCCGGCTTGTAGCCGAGGTCGTGTTCGATCTCGTTCCAGACGTGCGCCATCATGCTGCACACCTGCACCTCGCAGGGCACGTCCATCACGTTGAGATAAGTGCCCACGCCATCCGCTGGAGTGAGAAAGACCTCGACATGGCTGGATCGATAGAAGTTGTTGGGGTCATCGCGGTTCTTGTCTTTGCGCTCGTGGATCGGCCGCTCGCCGCTTGCGCCCATAAAGCGGTTGCAGACAAGCTGCACGACGTGGTCCTCGTGACGCTGCTCGTACGTGGCAACGCGGACCGCGGCGAGATCGCGAATATGCTCGAACACCGCGTCGACGTCCGGGAACGACTTCTTGCCGCTCGCGGCGAAGCGACGCAGCTTACCCTCGAGACTTTTCGGACTCTTCGCCCGCGATGTGACCTGAGCGCGTATAGCATTGCCCTCGACGATCTCCGAACGGCAGATCTCGGCCACGCGCGCAGCAAGCTTCAGATAACGGTCGTACTCGCGGTGGTACCGCTGCACAGCCTTCTTGATCGTGTCGTCCGAGATCGTCATGTGCGCTACTGGATGAACACCTTCTTGCCAGCGCCGATAAGCCTGGCGCACTCCTCGCGAATACCTTCGAGCGCCGCATCGAGCTGATCCTTTGTCTCGATGCCGCCAGCGAAGTAGCTCGCGACGCTCAGCGAAACCGCGCGATCGCCCTCGATCAGACGATTGAGCTCAGCAAGGGCGGCACGTAGGCGGCCCTCACAGGCGTCCCGGTCCGACCGCAGTTGAGGAATAGGTACAGGCTCTATATCGCGTTTACGCAGCAGCTCGAATGGCGCAACGAGGCGATCCCGCGCTGGCTCAAGGCGCTTCCGGTCTTCATCGTTGAGATCGAGCCACGCGGGCACCTTGGCCAATCGGCTGAACGCTTCCTCGTAGGTTGCAGCGCGGGCCCCAAGAGCGTCTTCGAAGCGGCGGCTGTATTCGGTCTCGATAGCCTTTGTGTGCTGCTCGATCGTGTGCAGCTCCCTGAAAAACGTCTCGCGGGCGAGCAGGTCTTCGAGTGCCGCAGCGCGCGCACGCAGCTCCTCAGATATATCCGACTCCTGGCTTAGAAAGCTCCACAGTCCACAGGTGCGAGTGTGCCTTGCGCGCGCGGTCGAGATCGTGGAGGCGGGGCTCGTCCAACACCTGCTCAAGCTCGACCGCACGCTTGATGACCTCCTTGATGGCTCGGTGGCTCGCGTTAAACGTCGCGATGGCGTTGTCCTCGGAACCTCGGAGGATGGCCTTTATCTCGCCGATTGCGCTTTCGAGCACCGTGCCGCCGGGAAGTCGGTGCGCGGTGAGAGTCGCGAGCGCCGACGAGACATTATCCTCATTACGTGCGACTTCCTTGCGAAGCTCAGTCGCGATCGCTCCTGCGTTCAGCTCCTTGACCTCACTGCCAAATGTATCGCGGAATGCCTCGGAGGCCTTCACCAGCTCCTCAAACTCGATGCCCTTCTTCGGCCGGAACGAGGCCTGCCGAAACAGGTTGTTATTCGAGAAAGTGTCGCGGGCTTCGACGCCTGTCACGGTGTCGATCATCTGACCTTTGCTGGTCGCCTCAATCTTTCCGGCGCGCAGCAGCGAGAGCACGAGCAGCCGTACGACTTCGAAGTCCCAGCCGAACGGTTCCTTCGCGAATTCGTCGCTCAGGTAGCGGCCGCTCGCAGTGTCCCCGTAGTTCGCGCGCTCCTCGATGCGATCGAGCACCTCCTTGATAGGTCCACTCTCGGTGCGAAAGACTGTCTTGCCTTTTTCGTCTCGCAGGAGACCAATGCTGCCAAACACGCTCGGCAGGCCCTGGAGGTTATCGGCGGTGAACAGGGCGTCGGCGCCCTTCTTGATCTCCGTGACCTTGGCAGCGGCCTCTTTGAAGCGATCGAAGACCTCCGGCAAGACCTGGCCGAGGACCTCCGCAGCAGACTTGCCGACGTCGACGGCACGGTCGCCGGGACTGCGATCGTTGCCACGGAAGTAGATGCGCCCGGATAGGCACGCTGCACGCAACAAGCGCCGGAGCTCATCGCCATGGCGGCGCAAACGAACGCGCTCATCGGCGAGGAGTTTCGGGGTGTCCTCGCCCTTGGTCTCACGCTCCTTGCGCGCGAGCATTTCCTTGCTGCGGAAGAGCTCGACGGTCTCGCGCTCTATTGATTCGGTCACAGCGACAGCCCAAAAGACGTGCTTGCGCTCTTGCTGGCTGCGCGTGCGCAGCTCGGCTGCTAGTGAGTCGAACTCTTTTCCGTCCTCCGCGAGATGGACCTGGAACATCATATCGCCGCTCGTCACTTCGCGGCCTTGGATGGCGAGGCCTGCTTTGAACGTTTTGGTGTCGAACAACGTGTGCCACGGCTGTGGCTGCCAGAACGCTGACAGCACCTCGGAGTAGAGGCGATGGAAGTCGCCGGGCTTCGGGCTGATGCCGTTACGCAGTCGCTCCCAGTCGTCCTCAGCGGGCGTCGGGATGCGATAGCCATCGTCGCCATGGCGGACTTTGTGGGATGCCTCGAGCTCGCGGAGCGCCTCCTTCACCAAGGCAAGCTGCGAGTCACCGCCGACGCTCCGGTGGAGCGCCGCAGCGATGTTCTCGGCGCTCCGGTGAACGCTCTTGACGTACTGCAGCAGACAGATCGCCTTCGCGACCGGCTGCGCGAGCGGATGGCTCAGCTCCTTCGAAATGGCTGCTATCTTCGCGCGGACCTCCGAGCTGATGTTCCCCTCGACCAGGTCGTAGACCTGATCGAGCCGTACGAGATCGCCGAGCAAACCATTGGCCAGATTCACCGCCGGGTTGACGAGAAGCTGCTGCGCCAGCTTGATGATGGTGCGGTTCGCACCGCCAACGTGCTTGCTCGCGCCGCCCTGCGTGCGCAGACCGGAGACGACCTGGATGATGAGGTCAATCTGATAGGGCAGCAGCGGGTATAAGTCGATGAAGCTTTCCCGCGACAGCTCGGGGAGCTTGATATCGGCAGAGAGTCGCGTGTGCTCGGTAAGGCGCCCACGATACTCCTCGAACAGTTTTCCGAGCGCGCTCTGTGCGGCGGCGTTCTTCGAAAGCACGCGTCGGCTCGTGACCTCCGAAATGTCGGACGGCTCCAGATGCACCTGGAGCGGAAAGCGGTCCCTCAAGCGCGAAATCTCGATTCTCTTGTCGTCGAGCCCGGAGACGATCTCGCCGAGCTGCTCCTGCGAGGTGACTACCACCCAGTGCTTACCGCGCCCCTTCACACCGAGCTGCTGCACGATGGCCTGCAAGTCGAGCATCTTCTGTACGTCCCGAGCGACGAACTGGCCGACCTCATCAACAACAAACATGAGCGCGAGGCCCGGCTTCCGGCGCTTCATCAACTCGCCTGCGCGTTCAGCCAGCTTGCCCGGCGTAATGTCGGCCTTGTTCTTGACTGCCTTCACCCATGAGTCAGCAAATGGGTACGTCTCGGAGTCGAGGCTATTAAGTACGCGACTCGCCTCGGACAACGCAAATGCGACCTTGCCTTTCTCTGAAGACCAGTCCTTCTTGAAGATGCGCTTGTATTCCTCCTCGAAACGAGCGAGCCGCCCCTTCTCCTCAAGGGCAATCTCGAGCTCCGAGAGGTCGAGATCTTTTGCGTAGCCAAGGCTCTGAAGGAAGAGGCCATACATGATCTCTGTAAGAGTCTGGTTGCCGCTGCGAATTCCACGGTCCGTAGAGACGTCGAAGATGACGGCATGTGTCGGGATCTTCTCATTGATCGCCTTGAGCAGGACCTGCAGCTTCTTGTCACCCGCTCGCTCGGCAAAGCGATCGGCAGCCGACTCGCCCGCCACAATGCGGTTCGCGATTGAAAGGCCAACCATCTTCGCAAAGCTCGATTTACCCGAGCCGAAGAACCCCGAGACCCAAATGGCAATTCCCTCATGCGGTTTGTTCGGCGTTTCGCTGTAAGCATCGAAGATGTTGGTGTAGTGCGCGCGAATCGCGTCAGTAACGACGTATTCCTTGATTTCGTCGCGGATGATCTCTTCATCAGTCTGGTCGACCTTGATGACCTCTTCGATCCGACGATAGATATCGTTGGCGAAGAGGGTCTTGATAGGCGTGGTGGTCATAATCGTCCGCGGTCCTCAGAAGATCTTCGGGCGATAGTTGTGCTCTGCGTCGAGCACGCCCATGAAGCGCAGGCCTGCCGCGCCATCGAGATCGCCGGGGTAAAAGAGAACGGTGGGTACGTGTACGCGGCCCTTGAGCTGCTCGAGCAGCGAGAAGGTGCGGTACACGGGAAAAAGCGCCCCTGTGCGCACGATGAAGACTACGTCGCGCAACGGATCGGGGTCGTCCGGCATGCGCGCGGCGACGAGGTCAACGAGTGGCGAATACTCAGAGAGCACTGAGTGAATGGTCTCGACCATCGTCTCGACGCCCTGTTCTCGCTCTGCGGTGAACCACTCCTGAAGTGGGCGCTGCGAGCGCATCGCCTCATCGAGACACTCTGCCAGAGAGATACGCTTCACGCGTTTTCCCTTCTGTGAAAGGCGCGTCTCGAGCAGCGTCACTTGCTTGCGCAGTTCAAACTCTTCCTCGGGGTCGTAGCGAAACAACGCGTACGGCATGTCGTGGTACGCACTGATGCGCTCCCGGGGGTCAGGAAGTTCAAGTACGGGCTCCAGGCTCTGTTTGATTCGCTGCTCAAGCTCACTCATGCAACCATCCTCTCCGCGTACTCGCGGGTGCTCGTGCACGGCAGAGACAGCTGCACAACGCTACCGGCAACGTGGTATTCAAGCTTGCGGTACTGGTGAAGCCGCAGGAGTTCGTGTTCGACATCGGCAGGGCGCATTAAAAACAAGCGCCAATCGCGAGACGAGATGAGCTTGCTGGGGCTCAGGTTCTCATCGCGCATCGCGTGAAGCAGGTACACAAAGCTTCGCTCAGGCAAGTGGGACGAAACGAACTCCTTCGAGACGGAGCCGCGCAGCAAGCCGAAGTCGACGGCGATCTTCAGAAGTCCCGCCGCCACACGCCTCGTGGTTTGCTCCGACCACGAATGCTCTGTTTTCCCGCCACGGTTCTCGATCGTCGCGAGGTATTTCTCTACGTCGTCCGCATGGACGCGGAAAGCTCCAGAGTCGTAGGCGTCGAATAGCCAGTTTGCGAGAAAGTCACGGACCAGAAACTCGTCACGAGTTATGTGCCAGAGGAGCAGAGGCTTCCATTCCTCGACAGGCAGGCCATGCTTCGCCAGCACCACTAGCGAGCGGTCGCGGCCGACAGGGTCGAAGCGGCGGTTCAGCACCTTGGCAACGTCACGAAGCCAGGTGGAACTGCTCGCGCCGATAAAGTTCTGCTCGCGCAGGCGGTCGAGGTTGTCGCGTTTCGAGCGCTCGAAGTCCCAAGCCGCGAACACGGCGTAGGTCTCTTCGATCATCGCGCCCTTGATGATCGTGAAAGACGACGCGACATTCGCACGAGCGGACAACTTCAAGCGCCCGCCCTCCTGGCATATGGCACTGCCAACGAGTTCGGTTCACCTCGCGCGAAGCCAAGCGCAAGCAAGGCAATGTCTGAGTCGCTCGATGAGAACGGGCTCGGTAGTGGAACGGCTCGACCTTCGTTCGAACGGCGAAGACGCGCGTACGCGTCGAGGTCGCTATCACTAACTACCTCGAATGCGCGCAGCGTCTCGACGAGGTCATTACCCTGGATCGCTTCAACCTTCTCGAAGAACGAGGACCACTCGTTGGCAGAGTCGAGCCATTGCTCCCAGCGAGCGTCAAACCCTTCTTCGATCGACTCTGGCAAATGCCACAGCGTGACCGAGTTCGGTGGATTGAACCACTCAGCGCATCTATGCGCAGCGACTACGAATACAGAACGCGCCTGGGCGAAGCGGTAGGTGCGCGGGAACCCGCGTTTCAGCGTCAGCGCGCCGAGACGCCCAAGCTGTCCCTTCGTGTTCCACCATCTCGCGAGATCCATCTCACCAAAGCGCGCAACCACGACACGCAGTCGCAGCAGGCGGTCAAGGTCAATCAATTCTGTAAAACTCCGTAATGGCGAGGCCCCGCCGCGTGAAGTCCGTTAGTCCCAGCCCACAATACGCAAGTGTCCCCGCCATCTTCTTGTAAATCGTTGATCTTAGTCGCAAAGATTAGCCTTCCAGCCCGTTTCTGTCGACTAGGGAATGGCTTATTTGGAGCCCAAATTCAGCGACCCGCCGTTCCCCTACCCTTCGGCAGTGCCTTACGGCATGTCCGGCGCACCGGAGATGCGTATCTAGAACTGCTACTGCGACAACCCAGCTCGCGAGGTCACTCCGGAGAGCAGCTAATGATCGCCAGAAATCCCGGCAAGCTGAACCCACGGGCCTTTCAGCTCTGCTTGGCAGTCTCGATTACCGGACCGCTTCCGGTCGTGGGATCCAAGTTTGCGTCGGTCCCGCCGTGGCGGTCCGACGCCGCGGCTGGGCGAGCACATCTGCACACACCCCTTTCCCTTTCGGTCTGCTGGCGGACATTCGGCGGACGAAATGCGCTACTTGGTCAGCGAGTTCGCGTTTCCGTAGGCCGCGAGAAGCTGGTCGACCGCTCGCCATCCTCGCTCCAAACTTCCTTCGCGTCTGCGGCGTTCCACATGAACCGATCCGGCTGATAGCGCTGCATTACCAGTTCTGCGAACGTGCGATTATCTCTAATCCTCCATCTTTCGAACATTCACAATCGTCTTTGAACGCTCGCCTTACCTATCATCGAACGAGATGCTTATCTTTCGAACGCTGCTGACGCGCAAGCGTCATTAGCTCATGTGCTAACTCCTCCTTTTCGGTGCGCGCGGGCGGCATTTGGTTGACGAACCCCGCAACATCATTGGCAAGCTGATGCCGTCCCTCAACGAGCAGAAGATCCCGCACGGCTTTCCAACCGCGCAGGACTTTTAATCTCGTTCGCTGGAGCTGAGCGGCACCGGATCTGTCCAGGGACCCTGCTTTCAACTCGCGCACGACATCGTTCACCCGCGCGGCCACGTGCGACGACTGTCCCCTCTGAGCTGCCCTAAAAATTGAGTCCAACTTCGGTGCCCGACTTTGGCCGCGCACACTACGCTCCGTAGCGCTCGCCTCAACGCCGTGCGCTCTAAGCTGTCGCGCAAACTCTTGCCGCCAATATCGCAGAGTCGCCTTGCGAATGTTCAGTCGCACGCCATCTTCGCTAAGCGCCTTCACCACGACATGCACATGCGGATGTGGCTCATCCGTGTGCAGCACCATCGCGTATCGGTGCTTGAATCCGAACTCCTCACGCGAGAAGTCGCGGACGGCCGCTAGAACCTTCTGCGGCGGCGTGCCCGCCGGCATGGAGAAGATCAGCCTGTGGACGAGCTTCGGCGGCGTTCGCCGATTCGTCGCGAATAAGTCGAGCCGCTTGCGATCCTCCTCCAGATCCAAGTCCCAATCATCGACGAGATGCCACCCTACTCCCCGGCCGGTCAGACGCTGGCCGTCGTCCGTCTCGATCTCTAACTCACCCCGCCTGCCGATGTAGCTGAAATGAGCATTAACGCCTCGGCCCGTGGTCGAACCCCCACCGCCTGTCACCTTGACCACCACTTCAGGCGCTCGCGAGACCGTCCGGTGGATCTGTGCGATCTGAGCGGGCGTCAGCGAAAGGCGAGCGCCCGGACCTGCACGGCCATAGCTGATGATGTCCAAGATCGGTCGACCGGTCTCAAGTCTGATCGTTCGCATGGCCTGCCTCCCAACTCCGGGCATTGGCTTTGATCAGCCCCTTGGTGTGAGCGCGCATCGCTTCGCATACCTTGAGCATCATTTGCAGAACCTGCCCGCCGGGTGTGACCGAGCCCGGTCGCTGGTGCGCCAGACGAGCCAGCTGGTTGAGGTTTCTACCGATCGCACTGAGCTCGGTGACAGAGCGCCTGAGCTCCATCAGCTCCGCCTTGGGAAGCGGCGACAGCGCCCGCAAGTGGGCGCGCACCAGGACGGAAACGTACGTGGCCGCCGGCATCTGCCGAGCTGCCGCCCTTTCCGCCAGCAACAACTGATCGTCCGGGTGCAGTCGGACACACAGTCGAGCGCCTCGCAGACGTCGCTCTGGCGACTTCAGAACATCGGCATCGTTCACGCCGCCGGTGTGTACGGCCATATCGACGAGCCGTTTCAGCAACGCCGACTCCGTCATCTGCTGCTGTTCCGCGAGACTGCGGAACCGCGCTTTCGTCTCCGGAGAGACGCGAGCAGCGATGAGGTGCGTGGTGCCCATGGACCAGAGTGTTAAACAAAAGCAGCCGCAGGCCAATCCTGCCTTTAGCCGTTTTTCTGATCAAAACTCAAACTTTCGCAGTCACTGATTACAGCGGAGTGCGTAGTAGTTCGAGGAGGGAGAGTTCGACCGTTGGCGATATTTGCTAATTTTTTCCAGGTCGGTGATCTTTGGTCCGGATCGCGCGTGTTTTATGGCGAGACTGAGATTTCGGTGCGCATGAGTTCTGGAATATATCGCCGGGTGTGCTCGGCCGAAGTCAGCGTACCGCCTTGCATCCAAACGCAGGCGACGCGACGGCCTGTGTAACGATCACCCAGAACGCTCCTTTCGATCTTGGCCCACCACCCCGCCGGACGCCTGCATCACGGGCTACACGAGGGGCCGCTCGCGCGAGGGATAGACCCTGCCCAGTCACCAAGACAGCAGCAGACTCGTGCTCGCATCGGTGGCCGACGGGGCCCTGTCGAGGCGATGCCCATCTCTACGGGGCCAGTTGTCGGCTGGGCGGCGGCAGGAAGCTTGCCGCAGGCGGCTCTTGGGTCGCTTTCCTACAAGCTCACCCGATCTCACCGTTCTTATTCGTCACGACATCGGGAGACTATCGAAGCAGCGCGCCGCGAGACTACTCGCCTATAGCGCTCAATCGGATCTGGTGGCAGTGACGTGGATTGTGGAGCCGTCGCCAACATAGAAACGGTCGCGCGACAACTTGCGACGCCACGCGACCGTTTGGGATTGCCACCTATCCGTCACAAGCCATACTCCGCGCGTGCACGTTCGACGAATCGAGCGACGCCCTCCTGGCCTTGCCCGCGCAGCCACCGGATGAAGCCATCAACCTCGAGCGGTGGCCATTTCCCGGTTGTCGTGCCCAAGTGCCGCCGTCACTCCTTGGGAATGAGACAACGTACGCTGCACTTTCGCAAGCCGCTCGCGGGCTACGCGGAAGTAATCGGACTCCAGCTCCACACCAAGGTAGCGCCGGCCATTCAACGCAGCGGCTACCAGGGTGCTACCGGAGCCAGCGAAGGGATCGAGGACGAGTTGCCCAGGCTGCGAGAACGCTTCGATGAGCGGCGTCAGAATCTTCACCGCCTTCTGAGTCGGATGATCCGGATTGCCCGAGTACACCCAGGGCTGGATGTCATCGATTGGCTGCTCCGGCATCTTCGGCGATCCCTTCGCCAGCACATACGCCTGCTCGTGACGGTAATGGAGATAGCGTGTGCGCGACGCGTAGTCCTTGGCCCAAACGATGTGACCGATCGGCCGAAACCCCGCGCGGCGCCACGCTCGGAAGAATGCATCCACCCGGCCCCAACCGTAGAAGGAGATGCAGATGCTGTTGGGCTTCAGAACCCGGTACAGATCTGTAAAGGCACCCAGAATGCGACTCGGATCATCGTCGTTCGCAATCGTCCGACCTCTGCTGTCTTGATAGCGGACACCGTAGGGCGGATCGGTTATCACGAGATCGACGAACGAATCCGGCAACCGCCGCAGTACACGAGTGCAATCACCCTGAAGAACTTCGTTGACCGGGAACATGATGGCATCTCCATTGGCATCGGTGGGTTTGCCGATGCGCTCTCCCGATCACGGCGCGCGGAGCGGTCAATCGAAACGCGGCGGGACGTGGAATAATGGAGGGGGCCCCGCGTCTTCGCGGGGAGGTGCCGTTATGCCGCGAAAGCCCGGCGGGTTTCGATTGACGGCGAGCACGGCGTGATATCGTAGCGGAGCAGGGGCAAACTCACCCTCCTACTTCCCTCTCTTCTGCAGCACTCAGCGTAGCCAGTTTGGCAGTGTAATCACGAGAAATTCGACGAGCGGAGTACCACAAGCGGCGCTCACCCGGAAGGTCGAAATCCTCGGGATCGAACGCTTCTAGAAGCCCATATTTCTCGGCTAGTGCTTTGAATCTGTGATTCCCGCTCTCGCCCACACCATAGTGGAAAAGAAGGAAGAGCTCTCCGGGCGAGAATGTCGCGCGAAGAATATCTGTGTAGAAGATCGCATCGGAACGATTGTTCTTCTCGATGAATTCTAGCGTCATCAGAACCAGGGCAAAGTACGACGACAGTTTCGGCCGATGAGTTGGATACCAGCTCGCAAGCACGCTCGCAGCTCCATCAGGCGCCAGTTGGCGGCTTCGCAACTGTCCGTGAGCGTGATCTCTCAGCTGTACTGCCCACTCGAACATCGCACCGATGCCTCGCGACCTCGAAGTAGCCTCGAAACTTTCGGTCAACCTACGCAGCGCCTCCATGAGACGAAAGAACGTAGCCTCAAAAACCTCTCGCTGAGCGGCCTCTGCCTGTAACTGCAACTGCTCGCTTTGTTTCGATAGTACGGCCCTTGTCTGCTCCAGCTCTGCTCGCTGTAAGTTCAGCTGCTTCTTAGCCTCCCGCAATGTATCGTTCTGTATACGAACACCGACCGCGAGCAGCCCCAACGCGGCAAGTGCGATAATTGGATTCATCACGCCGCCAAAATAGTCACCGAACTGTCCCCAAGCATCTGGCTCAGTGGAAATGCGTCGGCCGACATACAGAGAGAAGTAAAGCATGTACGCGAGGGCCGCGATTCCAGCCGCGATTAAGGCGGCAGCAAATACCTTAACAATCCCGACTGACAATTGTGGCTTGGTGGCCTCGAGATCCTTTGACATCATCTCCCCTTTTCTGTTGGAGCCTACTAGAGCATCAGCGATTGTTACGCTACTACCGCGGAATAGCTTTCTCGGAGCACGTTGAAGAATAGAGCGCCACCATCAGGTTGTGTCGCCCAACACTCGTCGATCTTCGGATGCGCCTGTCCGCCGGGCAAAGACTCCAAGTTTGCGGAGAAGGTGGAGAGGAGCACCTTCTCGGCGGTGTACGCTGCGGACTGATGTTGAGTCTGGAGTCTGGCCCGGGAATCGGGCCGTCCGCTTCAACGCCGGTGCTGATGTATATCTCGTTCATGCGAAGTGCTTCATGTGAAGTGCGCCGGCTGGGTATTAGCAGTGCCACTTTCTAGCAAATGGCATGCGCTTTACCCAGCACGCAGCCTCAAAGCTGGTGAGCTTCCGCCGAGATCCGGCCGACAGCGTCATGTTGTGATCAGGCGGGCCGCGTCCCTCAGCAACGAGGATTCAAACTGCAACCCCAGAATTCGCTATCTGCCACCACACCAAGGATGCCAGGACTGAAGCACTGCACCCGAGCGCGAAGCCAACTGCCTCTCCTTCCATTTCGACCGCCAGCTCGTGGCATCGACAAGCAGTCGCCTGAGCTCGGCATTCTCGAGCTTCAGCGCCTGATAAGAATTCTGAGTCTCCTGACGGTGGGCAAGAGAGACCTCCAGATCCTTGTGCAGGGCCTCTGGCACCGCGAAATAGGGCGCCTCGGCGCGTTCGGTTGCGATTCGCCTGTCAATCTCAATTGCTCGGCCCAGGCGTCTTTGGACCTATCTTTAGGCAACCTTCCTGCTTTGAAACCATCCCCTAAAACCCTCACCATCCCCGTGCATCATCACGAGATGCAACTCGATCACAAATGATGCGCGATGCCTGCCGCCCCCAATATCGTGGTAGTCCAGCTCGAGCCCCAATTCCGGCACACCTGGAAATGGCTCAGGGTCATGGCCCTTTGACGAGAAGTAGATGAGCGCTGATATCAATTGCATGTATGCATGCGGAACTTGGACACGAACGCCCGCGGGATCAAAGGAGGCAGGCAACGCATAATCTATGGATGCCTCCTGTTGATTTTTCCACATCGACATTGAGGTACCCAGACGATCCGACTTGAGTGACAGCATGCCCTTCTCAAGAGAAAAGTAGGCCGGGACCAATGCCTTCTGAGCTCTCGCATTGACCGTCGCAACAAGGTCGGCAAGCGCGAATGACCACTTTAACGTTAGCCCTTTTGCCGCCCCAAGCCCTATATTTCGAAGGGGCAAAGCGAAAGCCGCTGGTGCGACATCGCTTTCAGAACTCCCTTCGTCCCTCTCGACCACCCATAACTCAGCAAAGCTTGCAGCCCTAGCAGGATGCTTTGACGCTGTAAATACAGTCCGAGTCAACACCAACTCAGGCCGGTAGGAAGCTTCCCTCTGTTTAGCATTTTGCCGCACGGCGAAGAGCGCCACCATTGCTGACATGCATGCTCCAACACTGGCTGCCAGCGCGATAACTTGATCTATCGTCATGTAGTTGCAATCTTTCTTCTTGTCTGATGGTTCCGTTGGCCGGGCTCCAAACGCGCCCGGAGCGATGGGTTAAGTTTCTCTTGGATTGCAGGAGTAGTTTTGGATTGCATTCGTCACTACCTTCTCGACATATTGAGCTTCCGTGAGCTCTCCGAAGTACGGTTCGGCCGTGTTCCGAATTCTGCTCAAAATGCGATCGATGCGCTCCTGAACTTCATCTGACAGCCCGACCGCCGGACGCTTGACGGACACAGCAATCATCACATGAAGTGCAATCTTAGCCGCCGAACGGATTTCTCGCATATATTCATCGAGAGTGACGCAGCCTCTCTCACTCTTGAGATCGAACCATGGCGCCATGACGAGATTGTGAACGAATACGTTCCGTCGCTCCAACAGGTCGTCAAGTGTTTGGTCAAAGTGCTCGGGCAGGTCAACTCTCTCAGCAAAGTGCCTCAAGAGCCGACCCAGAGTTTCCTTGTCGCGGAGTAATGCCTTTTGGAGTCTCTGATCCGCCTCTGATGGTGTGACTATGCTGAGTAGCACCGCACTTAGATAGTGCTCAAATTTCTGTAGGATGAGCAGCGTTTCGCCAATCATGAGAACTGTGGATTCGCGCGTGCGGCTGGCCATAAGGAATCTACCGAGATTAGAGCAACGCCGTTGTCCGAACCTTCTTAAGTGGTATCGGCAGGCACAGCGACGCCAATCCACTGGAAATACAATACCCTCTTGCCAAGCAGTCAGTATAACAAGTGAGGACACTTCGAGCTGCTTTTGTTCGCTCAGACTCGGCGTCACGGATGAAACCTTAGCCAGCGTATTCGATTGCAAGCGCAGAAGACTTTATCGTTGGCTTTGCAAATTTGTTCCTGATTAGTCTCTCGGCGACCATTGCTCCGCCGCGGATATGACTTCATCGGCGTACGCGAGGAGTTCGTCAAGAGTCGCCAACCCCTTCCGCCCCTGATCGTAGATGATCGGGTATTTGTTGCTTGCAGCATCCTGCAGCATCAACTCCAGCACCGCCAACGCACCAAAGTGGCGAGTCATTGGAGGGAAATACTCATCTTCATAGCGCTGCTCCTTGATGTCGCGCAAGCGATTGTAAGCTTTGAACCGGCGCCAGTTTACACCCCCGATGGCGGCATCGATTAAGTGCTCGTGAGTCGCCTCGTTCAAGTCAGCGAGGCTTGCCAACGTGATATTGGTTTTTGTCGCGGCACGAACAGCGCCCGACTGAAATCCGGTTTCGGACAGTAGAAAGCCGCGATCCGCACCGACGTCCTGCACAATGGCGGCGAGCGCCATTACCTTCTCCTTCGGAACATTGCTCGCCCATGCCTTGCATTCCACAATCCACCTGAATTCGATGCCCTGGTACTTGCCTTGAACTAAGACATCGACGCTGTGAACCGCGCGCACGCCTTCAACGGCGCTCTCGATGGTTGCGGTTAGGCCAAGACGCCGGAAAAAGTCTGCGCTTCTTTGTTGATACTCCTTCCATTGCACCGATGAGGTCATAGCGAGATTGATTCCAATGTGACGTTGGTTCTTGGGATGCGCTTGCGCTTCCGGCAATGTTTCTAACTTTTCGGAGAAGTGGACACGAGCAACTTTATCTGCCGTGTACGACAGCCTTCGCTTAAGGGCATCAAGCCCAGTGGAATGCATTTGTGAGAAATATAGGCGTGGTCGAACTAACAAACGCTTTCTGAAGCATCGTCGACGATCTCAAACTATTTTCAACCCCGTTGTTTCGGGAACTCGCCCAAGACAAGCCCCACGCTGATGAACAGCCACAGCCACTCAAAGCAGACAGCCCCCCGCCAATTCAGCGCCAATCTCAACCATGGTCCTTGCAAGCTAACAACAAACTTTTCCTCGATTAAGCTCGCTGGACAGGACATTCTCTCAAGCCGCAAATTGCCCCTTGCGCTGAATGAAGCTCCGGACTATATAGTCTATTTACCTACAGGGGTAATTAAATAAATAGAGGGCGCGCGTATGTCCGGAAGCGGCGGCGGCGGTGGCGGCGGTCACGACTACGATTCTCCATGTGACACGGTGCGATTTGAAGCGCAGCTCACGAGCCCTCGGCCAGCAGTTGTTGAGACGCTCGCTCCCAAAGAAGTTCTCGACATTGGAGTCGCGAATATGAAGGGACAGATCGTTGTGCAAGTTCTAAAGAATGACCAATTAGTGGGCGGACTGGCTGGCCCCGATGCTACGCGACTCCGAAACTGCATAGACCGCGGCTACCAATATAAGGCCACTGTCCGGACCATCAACGGAGGACAAATCCGCGTCCTTGTCGAGACCGCCTGATGACCTTGCATATCGTCGGCGGCGTGTACTGGGAGCACTGCGTTCACCCTCATTGGAACGAAATCTACGGCTCGGCGGGACGAGCAGCACTTGCGATCGCTGAGTTCGGCACTCCTGTCGTTCTACACACATATGTGGGTGCAGATGCTCTACAAGTCATCAATGACAAGGGCGCCTGGCTAGACACGTTTCAAGTCAGTCCAACGATGGTGCCAACCACCGTTGGCTTCACGTACCTGTATGACATGGCAGTGCCAGACATACGAGGCATTCCCGAAAGGCCGCATGCTCCGCTAACATTGACCGAAGACAAAGTCGTCCGTTTTGGCATGCTCGAAGGCGATGCCGTCGTGCATGCTAAGTGGGCAGTGTACGATCCTCAGAATGTTAGGAACGGACAGCCGTTCGGTACAAATGGATCGACGGCTGAACACCTAGCGCTTATCTTGAATACAGACGAAGCCAGCCAGATGGCTGGCATACCGGGAGCACATCCAAATCAGACCGCGCCTGTTTTAGCGCAGCAGCAAAACGCAGAACTCGTAATTGTAAAGATGGGGCCCGAAGGTGCTTTCATCTGGACGCCAACCGAGACAGCGCAGGTACCCGCCTTTAGAACGAACCGCGTGTGGAAAATTGGCTCTGGCGACTGCTTCGTCGCACATTTCGCGAACGCGTGGATGCACGAGGGTAAGACACCCGTAGAGGCAGCGGAGATCGCGTCTCGAGCGACAGCGTATTACTGCGAGACGCAGGGCTTCCCAACCTCTGATCTTTTAGCGCAGCGGAGATTTTCGCCTGTGCAGCTTGGCGCTGATTATCCAACTAACGCGCCTCGTCAAGTTTATCTAGCCGGTCCGTTTTTCGACCTGCCGCAGGTATGGATGGTGCACCAAGCACGCGCCAATCTGCTCGGGATGGGATTGAAGGTAGTCTCGCCTTATCATGACATCGGGCTCGGAAGCGCCGAGGATGTTGTTGAAAGGGACTTAGAAGGTATCCGCGCTTCGGATTTGGTTCTAGCCATCACTGATGGTCTTGATGCCGGGACGATCTACGAGATCGGATACGCACGAGCGCTGAATAAGCCCGTCATCGTGTACAGCGAGCGCCATAAAGGTGAGAGCCTAAAGATGATGGAAGGGTCTGGATGCATCATCTGTGACGACTACACCACCGCTCTATACTCTACCTTGTGGGAAGCGGTGAAGATTTGAAGACAGGATTGCTCTTATCTGGCGGCATGGACTCGATTGCTGTCGCATGGTGGAAGCGCCCTCATTGGGCCATTACTATTGACTACGGCCAGAAGGCTGCCGCGGCGGAACAACTCTCATCGGCGCAAGTCTGCAGGGAACTCGGCATAGAGCATGAATTTATCCGTGTCGATTGCGGCGCTCTGGGATCGGGTGACATGGCGCACACCATTCCAAACGTCCACGCATCGACTTCGGATTGGTGGCCATACCGCAACCAGCTCCTTATCACCTTAGCCTGCATGCGAGCGATCTCACGCGACGTACGGACGCTTTACATCGGGACCGTCAAGTCCGATGGTGAAAGCCATCGCGATGGGACGCCGGATTTCGTGAATTGCATCGATCGCCTGATGTCGCTTCAGGAGGGAACGCTGAGTGTTGTCGCTCCCGCCATCGCGCATACAACTGCAGAGCTGGTAAGGTTGGCCGCAGTGCCTTCCGGATTGCTAGCGTGGGCGCATAGTTGCCACAAGGCTGACATTGCCTGCGGCGATTGTCGGGGCTGCAACAAATATCTTGAAACGCTTGCGGAACTAGGCCCGGAGTACGCAGGTGGTAGTTGACCCAAAGCCCCGCGCACACCCCGCGAAGTACCGACCGTTTGATTGGCCCTCTGGCTTGAAGCTTCAGCTAGAACCACGCGATCAACCGCTCAAATTGGATTTGTGTGCGCTACTAGAGCAGCGACAGACCCGCAGGACTTTCAGTAACAAACTGGAAAACGTAGCACTGGGCGAGTTCCTCTGGCTCGCGTGCCGCAATCGCAGCTCACGAGCCAGTCCCTTCGGACCGAACCAAGAGTCTCGGGTATATCCGTCCGCTGGGGCTATGCATCCTATACACGTACTGTTAGCTCGGCGCGGGAGCCCATGGATGCGGTACGACCCGATAGAACATGCACTCGTCGATCTGGCAGGGTCGATGGAAAGTGCTGCAGCAAGCCGAGACGCGGCCGGAAGTCTCATAGACCTCGGCCAGGGCACGCTCATAGGCCTCGTGGCCGAGTTCGGAAAAACAGCTGCCAAGTACGAGAACCACGAAACTCTTGTATGGCGTGACGCGGGCGTGGCACTGGGTTATATGTCGATAGTAGCGGAAGCACTCGGCCTCGCCTTTTGTCCCCTCGGCATTACCGGCCAGCCTTACCTTACAGACTACCTCTCAGACGCAACGCGACTACAGGCGGCCGGTCTTGCGGCACTTGGCCCTGCGTAAGCCTCCGCTACACAAAGCTCAGCCGAACCTGCCTGCTATCATGTTTCCCGCGTCGGCGATTCGTGTCCATTGAGGAGGCGCGCAACTGATCGATGAGGACTCGCGCTGTTGCGGGAGAGGACGCCATTTCATGCCAAACCACGGCATCAAGCTCCGAAGCACGAACATCGAGCGCCCGGCTAAATTGCAGGAATAGTGCTTCGAGATCGAAGTAGTGCCGATCAACAGTGAGGTTCGATGGGAACAAACCTATTATCTGGCCGACACGCATTATGTGGATGTCTAAGATGGCTACATCATCGGCGTCCATCCAATTGCGAGCGATCCAGGAAGCGGTCTTTGGTCCGATTCCCGGCAGTTCCATGAGCCAATCTCGCAGGCATCTTCCGCTTTGGAATGCAGGCGCCGATTGCACAATGGGAAGGGCTGCGGCCAAGTATCGCGCCTTCTGTGCCGCGAACCGATATCGCACTTGGCGGTCACCTATCTGAAGAGGCTCACTAAGCCATGCCCTAATTTTCTCTTGAGAGGGAGGTGAGTCGGAGAAAGCCTCAAGACTACGCAGCCGCTCGTATGCGGCGATGCCCACAGGCGCCGGAATGCCATGCCCACCCAGTAGGCACGCCCCAACTTCCTCTGCAAGCGTGCGGCCAAGTTTGTATCTAGGAGGACAGCCCGATAAACGTCGAGCGACAACTTGGAATTGCCAGTACGCAGGAGTTGGGAACGCGTCTACCGCCCCCCATCGAACTCCCTCCAACAGGAGCGTTTGTGGCGAAGGAAGCTCCAGTTGGATTGCTCCCGTTCGCGTAAGAATGGCGACTGTCTGCGTCATCGTTGGCCACTCCCGAATTCGCAGGGATACATATCATTCAGCCAGCGGACGAACGCCGACCGCTCGATCGGCGACATGCGCGTCACCCTGTCTTGCAGCCTTTGCAAGCGACGTTTAATCGTCTGACGCGCCCTGAAGTCATCGCCTATATAGCGGCCATCATGGAGCGCCCGAGGCGGCTCAAAATTGAACCAAAGTGTTTCCTCTCGTGTATCGACATGAGTTTTCGCACTGAACTTACGTGTCCGCCACCCAGATAGTAATTCGTCATAGAGGCAATTGGCATAGCCCGACAGAATGACCATACATGGTAAAGACACAAGAATCTTCAATAGTCGCTCGTGATCCTCTTCCGAGTAGTCGTAGGCATAAACTCGCGACCGCCGTCGAGTATCCGGATGATAGGGCGGATCGGAATAGACCAACTCGTCCCCCCGGAATGCGTAATTCACGAGGAAATCCTCAGCTCTCCCGTACAGCAGTTCGATTCCAGGAGCACTCTCAACGCGCCACGCTGAAACTACTTTCGGATCTGCATCAATCCCAATGCTGCGAAACGAAGGTCGCTTGTGCCTCAACACGGCTCCACCACCGAGATGAGTCTCAATATAGACGCGATGCGGAGGCATCAAGTTGATTACGTGCTGATAGGTCTTTCCTTTGCCACCGGGATAGCGCATGCGTCGAATCATCGTCAGTTCCGACGATGACGTCAAGACGCTTCACGTGTGACAGCGAAGTTGATGGCGCGGCGGCATTTCAGAAACCGCGCATGACTACCGGAGGCGGCCCACTAAGACTGATGCGCCAGTGTGGTGCCCGACCACGCAATCAACCGCAACCAGTTTCAACCGCTTTCTCGGCGAAACTCACTGCACGACTCTGGTGACCGGATTGCTCGGTTTGCCCCTGCTCTATCCCGTCGCTTTCGGATGCGGGAGTTTCACTGCCGGCGACCTTTACAATCAGCGCGCACCATCAACAGCACGTTGAACATCAGCGCCGCCAATCCGGGTTATCTTGATGAACTAAGGACGTGCCGCATGCACTACTCGCCTAGGCCTCTTGCAATCACTCTCCGAACAGAGCTAACACACCTCTGTTTCTATCAATTCCCGTCAATTTCTCCGGCTGACATTTACTCGCCGGCCAGGAATGATCTTTATCGAGTAATACCGTCCCGACAGTTGAGTAAAGCCCCACGCAAATGCGGCGAAACTCGGTGCACATATCGGATTTGTTTCGCCGAATTTTCGGCGAAACTCCCCGCTGACATTTCCTCGCCACTGAGGGATGCTGCCCATGGAGTTGAGCTTCGTTGCCTCGATCATCGAAATCACATCAGGAGTAACGATCATGAATCCCTATCCGTCCCGATCGCTCCGTGCGATACCCACTTCACCAGCAGCTACGCACCCGGCCCACACGGCTGGGCAAGTCGAAGCACGCGCACTCACCGGTCATTCGATCGATCCGGTCTCTCCGACACAATCGGAAGTACCGCAAGATGCACGACGCGCCACACCGATTCGAATGCTCCGGCTCTCGCAAGTCGCAGCCATCACCGGCTTGAGCAAAACGAAGATCTATCAGCTCCAGAATGAAGGTGACTTTCCGATGCGAGTGCAGTTGACGCCGAGACGTGTCGCGTGGGTGGAAGCGGAAGTGCAGGCCTGGCTCGCCGCACGTATCACATCCAACACGCCTCTGATCGAACGCTGACTTGGCTCGACTCACATGACCCATCAGCTTGAGCGCTCGGCAGCGCCGCATTGTCGCGGCCTCCGAGCGGCCTTTCTCTTGCCTAACGTCCTTCAGCGCGCCACCAGTTCGCCGCAGCGGTTCCCACTCAAGCCACCTCCGTGGGCTCGACGATCACATACGGCACCATCTCCGGCTCGGGCCATACGCTCGCGGCATCCAAATCACCACCAGTGAGCTCCTCCATCCAGCGCTCGAGAACCTCGCGCATCTCCTTCACATAGCCGTATCGGTTGTAGATCGCAGTTACGCTGCCATCGGCATGGCCTAGCACTCGCTTGATCAGTTGCTCACCACCGACA
This sequence comes from Steroidobacter cummioxidans, assembly GCF_003104955.1. Taxonomy (NCBI): domain Bacteria; kingdom Pseudomonadati; phylum Pseudomonadota; class Gammaproteobacteria; order Steroidobacterales; family Steroidobacteraceae; genus Steroidobacter; species Steroidobacter cummioxidans. Next base: position 36,892 of record NZ_LSRW01000003.1, read on the forward strand.
CCCAGCTGCTCGGCGATCCGGGTGGCAACTGTTCGTCGCAGATCGTGTGGCGTCCACGGCGCCACGCCCCGCTCGCCGCTCACAGCCGTCATCGCACGGATCATTCTGCTTTGCGCCTTGGTCCAACCCGACACCGGCGATAGGCCGTCGGTGCCGCTGAAGACGAAGTCGCCCTGTCGTCCAGCGTAGTTCGTCAAAGTGTGGTCGAGTATTTGAACCGCAAACGGAACAAGCGGCACCACATGCACGTGATCGCTCTTGTATGCCTGCGCCGGAATGACCAGCAACGACTGCTTGAGGTCGATATATGTCCGGCGACATCGTGACCACTCGCCGGGACGGCAACCAGTTAGCAAGATCAGGCGATAGAGCGGACCGAACGGATAGCCAAGCGTTCCAGCGGCATGCCAAACGATCTGGGCTTCCTCCAGAGACAGGACACGCTCCTTCTTCCTCTTCTTCGGCAGGTTGTCCTCCATCCCCGCGACGGGATTGTCCGTGCGCTTCAACATCCGCTCCCGAATGCCCCAGTTGATCATCTTGCGAAGCACGCCAATCACGGATCTCGCTGCTTCGATGCCGCCGCGAGGACGAGACTTGCCTTGACCGGTTGAAGGCATCTGCACCATGACCTTCTTCATGAGGCCGCGCACTTGGTCGCGAGTGAGCATGTCAGCAAGCACCCGCCCTACCCCTTCAACGATGTGAGTCCGGATCGCCAGCTCATACTTACGCGCGGCGCGCAGTTGCTTGATATAGACGTAGTCGGTGAGAAACTTCTCGGCCAGGCCTTCAACAGTGAGGCGCCCGGTCGCTACTCGCTCGAGCGCCTCGATCGGACTCTCACCGCGCCTCGCTTGGTCGATATACGCGCTGGCCTTTGCTCGGGCGGCGTGCAAAGAGACCTGCGGGTACGAGCCGAGCGTTAGACGTCGCTTCGGGCCCATAAGCCACCTCGCTCCTGGGGTGTCACCTCAAATTCGTGGGTGCCAGCCTCAGATTTGCGGGTTTCAAACCACCGCTCCGGGGTGCCACCACAGGGTGATACTTTGCTCGTCTCTGCCTGAGAAAGCGAGCACCTCCGTGAACTACGAAAGACGCGAAATGCCTATTTTTATAGTCTTTGCGACACTCCATCACGTTCCCATAGAAGCGCCAGAAGATAATTCGGGACGCATAGGCCGCAGGTTCAAATCCTGTCGCCCGACCACCTCCAACGGCGCCCTCCTCATTCGATCAACCCAAAAAAAACCAACATCTCCAGTCAAGCAACCGCAAGCCAGCGCCTCCCATCTCTTCACCTATCTGCTCCACTCATCCGCCACTTTTCTGCTTACCTTAAAGCCCTATTGATCGCCGCCATCCCTGGCTCAAATCAGCTGGCGAAACTTCCTGGACCTGCCCTCCACCTGTAGAATCCAACAACTCAGGATGGGGCACACGTCATGAAAGAGCGACATGGCAAGGGATGGTTGCCCGAGGAGACCCAGATACTCCTCGATGCATTTGCTGCCGGTCGTTCCGTAGCTGAGATAGCGCATCAGCTGGGGCGCAGCGAGCGGGCTGTTCAAATTAGGGCCGAACGGCACGGCCTCATCGCTTCGATTTCCTCTCAGCCGAATGAAGGGCTTTCGCGATCTCAGACAAACGTCCCAGTGCAGGCACCGCAAAGCATAGATGCGCTCACTCGTCTGATACTCGGAATCGACGGGCTCGCATCATCGCTCGCGACACTCAGGGAGGTAGCGTCAGAGGGCCATCTTCCTTCCTCGGCGGTTACAGCGGTGGCTCGCGCTTACGATAGATACGACGCCACTCTGCTTCAGCTGCTCGCGCAGCCGCAGAGCGGTGATTCCGAAGACAGCTCCTCCGATCCTCTTCCTGATCGACTGCGAGAAGCGTTAACCGCAGTGATCCGTGCATGCGTTCGGGAAAGGAAACGACGTTTCATAACGTTTCAATTGTTGGGGCTCGATGATGACGGCATTCCGCCGAGCATGGCGACGCTGGCCCGCACGATTGGAAGGTCTCGCGAGCGGATCCGACAGCTCCGCAACAGCGCATTCCGCCAGATCGCATCGAAACTCGCCATTCGGATCGGTAGCTCGGCGCGCCTTCGTACTGTGCTCAATGCCATCAGCCCGGACACGGATTGGTCGAAGCCATCAGGCACAGCGCCGTGGATCATCAAGTTGGCTACGGACAACTTCGCCGCTGCCGAGCTACTTACGTTCATTTGTTGTCGGGCAGCCGGTGCGGACGCACCTGCCAAGATCTTGAGACAAGAATGTGCCAATGCGGCGTCTCAGGCCGCCAATGATCCGAACCTGCATGGCTCGTGGCGCTTCAACCGCTGGGAAGAAGCTCAGGCCAAGGCAATCTTCGCAACTCAGGCGCGCTTTGAATCTCCGCCAGCTGATTTGATAGGGCTCAAACGGACACCCGGCCGTGTAAACGGCACCACAGCGTTCGACATCAACAGCAAGCTTCTCGGCCGCCCAGTGCTGTGCGAATCCGGTACTGAGAGGCGCGTGTATCAATGGCTCGAGCGGTCGCCGACAGTGCAATGGTATCAGGAGCAACCGACTCACTTGCCCTATCAATTCGCGGGGCGGGAACGACAGTACTACCCCGATGTCGCAGTCATGAGCACCGATGGCCAAGTGGTTGTAATCGAGGTCAAACCGGCCTACCAGATGTATCGTTACAAGACTCTCGCCAAAGCGAGCGCAGCGCTACGACACTTTGGCGCACGGGGGATCGGATTTCTGCTCATCGATGCCTCGGGACGAACGTTGACTGACATCGCGCGCCACCCATTCTCACTGGAAGTGGCAGAGAGAATCGAGGAGCTTTTGGCCAACGGCGCCTTGCCATTTGGTCAAGTAAGACACGAACTCACAAGGCTTCAGGGGCGCTTCGATTTCGCCACCTTCTCGTCAATGGTCGTCAATCGTGACTGGGGCGTCACCGACGCTCCTGGCGTTCGCGTCCTCAAGCTACCAGACGAGCTGTCGTTCCGTCCGTTGCTTAGTGCAAGCGATTTACCGTAGGAATGATCCTCGGTCAGATCGGCGTCGGCAGCACCGATGAGGACGTTCTCACAGACTACCCGCAACTCGGACGCGAAGGCGTACCTCACGGCCTTCGATATGCAGTCTGGCTCGCAAAGAGTGCGTGAGGTCGAAACTGGCCACGACGAAAGCACGACCGCCACTGCCCGCAGCTTGAGCCCCGAGCGACAGAGCGAGCGTTACTCATAACCCCTAAATGCATCAAACCTAATCTGCAATCGATCGGGATCCGGATGATCCCGCTTCCGATCCGGAAGCAGGATCTTCTCTCCATGCACTCTTTTCAGCAGCTCCAGCATTGGTCCGCCATCCTGCATGAGCAAGCGACGCGACACGTGAATCCGGAAGTTCGAATCGACGCCGAGCAAATGAGCGTCAAATGCCGCGTGGTGTAACTTTGACAGCGGCAAACCATTCGCGACAATTGGCTGACCAAGGGCCTCATTCGCGTCACTAACAATGTGCGCCGCATCTAGCAATCTAACTTCCGGCAGTCCCGAGATCGCGCACCTACTTCGATATGCTGCGAAGACCGCCTCTCTGAACGACGCCTGATGCAGTCGCTGCTTGACTTCCCTGAGAGCATAGCGTCGCTCGCCGCTGGTGGCGGGATATTCGGGGACCGTTGATTTCTCCGCTACGCCGAAAGCGAGACTCGCCTTTAGTTTCGTAGCGTCCCAACCCACGATGTAGGTAGGAATGATTGCCTTGTATAGGCCGGGCGCAACGCCAAGGAAGTAGATGATTGGAGTCCGACTCTCCATCGCCTCGCGCAGCCAGCGATTGTCTGCGGCGTTGGGATCAGTGCCCATGAACGCGTACTCGACCTGCTCTTCACCCTGATAGATCTGACCGTGCACCGATCGTTGATCGTCGTACCAGACGCGAGCTCCAGGTTTCGGGAAAACGGTGCGGATGGAAAGCAGGTACCGCATCCGCTGTGGTTTGAAGATCCCTCTTTGCGGATTGATCAGGGGTACGCGCGTTCCCTGAAACTGAAAGCCGGCCTTGAGATCTGCCGAGGTTAGATCGCCCTGTACCTCGGCGAGCTGCCGAATGGCCGCGAAGGCAGCTTCACGTATTGCTGAGTCATCGTTAGCGACCACGACCACCGTGACCTCCGTTCACCCTCGGCTAATATAGCTATTTGTTTCTATCTTCACCAACAGGCAGCCAATGGTGGTCAGGCTAGGCTGTGACTACGACAGCGAAACTGGAAAAGAAGCCGACACCGTAGCGGTGATGACGAGATCAGATACCGCGATGTCGTCTTGACCGGCTCATCCCGACGACCGCCATCCACAGCCCAAACTCAGTTATCACGAGTCCCACCTCCACGGCCAAAGTCTTGAAAAGCGGCCACGATAAGATCGCGCCAATTGAGCCAGCGATGGGCGGCTTTCACAGGTCTGCGAAGCGACTACCTACCAGCACACCCTCAGCGGGCCGACAGCTCACAAGTTCCTTGATCTAAATCAGCGCGCGAGCACGCGTGAGCTCAAACTCCCGCCAGCCTTCCACCAAGGCCGCAATTGAAAGACGAAGACCGCCGCGCCATGATCGTCCAACGCATGCGCGAACAAACCGGCATCGACGAGATGCATGATCGAGCAGCTGGTTCACGGCTTTTACGGCCGCGTCCGCCGACGACCTCCTCGGCCCGATCTTCGATGCACGCATTCGCGTCCTCGTCGTAACCGGCCCATCCCGAGACGCACCATCCACCGCCACAATCTCCGTCGTATCCGCCCCGGCTCCCGCGATCGAGTGAACTCCGCCCGCGATGAGACCCTGTAAGCAAAGATCAGGCGATATAGTGGCCCGAACGGATAGCCCAGTGTTCCGGCGGCGCGCCAAACGATCTGCGCTTCCTCCAGAGATAGAATGCGCTCCTTACGCCTCTTCCTAGGCAGGTTGTCCTCCATTCCGGAGACCGGATTGTCTGTCCGCTTCAGCATCCGCTCACGAAGCACGCCCAGCACAGTCCTTGCTGCTTCCATGCCGCCGCGAGGGCGCGACTTACCTTGGCCGGTCGAAGGCACCTGAACCATTACCTTCTTCATGAGGCCGCGAACCTGGTCGCGGGTCAGCAAATCGGCCATCACCCGCCCTACTCCTTCAACGATGTGAGCCCGGATCGCCAGCTCATATCTGGTAGGAGACCGCGCGCCGGGCGCACGACTACCCCTGTCTCGAACCAGGCGCGCGAGCAACCACTCAGGCCAGGCGACACCATCCGGAGGTTCGCGAGCCTCTCAGCGGCCAACCGCGCGGTGCGCGAGAGACGACAAGGCGATCGCTCAGCTTTTCTACCAGTTAATCAATAACTTATGCGATCAAGCGACTTCGACAGGTCTCGACCAGAAACCCCAAAGATCCCTCGACGGGACGTTTCTCACTGCGGCCGAAACGTGTACCGTAGGCGGATGGTAGGGAGGGGGCTACATGCGTTGGATTCTTCGCGAGGGTTAGAGCAAAGCGGCTTGGTTCGGCAGCACAACCTTGGCCACAGCTTGGCGCGCGCGGGTCAGCTTGACCCAATCCCCGACGATCTCCGGCAAACGCGTCTCGACCTCGCGCCCGAACAACACTTCTTGAACGTATCCCATGTGAAGCATGTCGACCATTCTGCAGAGGTAGCCTCGCCCCCGGCTGCTCCACCACGTCGGCTTGGCGTCGACGATCAACAAGTGTTCGACTGCCACGCCTTCCTCCGACCGCATTTCTTCAAGCTCCATTCCGTCGAGAAGCGTTTCATAGACGCCATCCGCGACTCGGCTTCCGAAAGTTGTCGTGTGGTAATACTCTTTGATCTCCCAGATCGCGACTGGATTGACTGTTGCGGGGAACGCCCCATCCACTCGTCTGGAGAGAGTCCGCAGGGGGCGCCCGTTCCTGGTGACTGTTGTCAACTTCTGAGGATCATGGGCGTATTCGATTCCCTCCGAATTTGCTTCAATAAGCATGTTGACAATCGCGGTCAGGTAAGCGATTTGCTTCTTGTCGCCCTTCTGCTTATTCATCGTCGCTGCGATTCTGTACTTCTGAACCCCGAGCAGTTTTTCATACAGTGCTTTGGCGGCCTCTGCATCCATAAGCTGATGCTGAACGGTGTTGTTCAAGACCTCCGCACGGAACGCAAAGTAATCGAGGATCTGTTTCGCAAAGTCTGTGGGCTTGCCACGTTGAACAAGATGATCGGTGACAAGCTCCAGCTTTTTCATGCCCCTAAGCATTTCGGCGAACGTCGGCGCCTTTACGGCATCCATTCGGCGCACCGTGTAGCCTAGAGTTTGAGACAAAGAACGTACATGAGCCCAGAAACTCTTATCGAGCCCTTTGAAATTGACGCTAGCTCGCACGGTTCTTCTTCGAAGATGATGAAGGGCCGAGAGTACATCCAATCCACACTGCCGCTCAATGACGACGACCGGGCCATGCCTGAGCTGAAGGGGCAATTACTCAAGTGGATCGGCAACAAGCAGAAATTTGCAACTCAGATCATCCACCATCTGCCAAAGAACTTCGGCACCTATTACGAACCTTTCCTGGGCAGCGGCGCAGTGCTTGCGCACCTGGCACCCAAGCGTGCTGTCGCAGCAGACGTGTTCAAACCACTAATGGAAATCTGGCAGCAGTTACATGATGACACTGACGAACTGATCCGCTGGTATGCTAAACGCCACGCGCTAATAGCCAAAATTGGCAAAATCAAGGCCTACGAGAAGATCAAGGCCAACTACAACGCGTCGCCCACAGGCGCAGATTTACTGTTCCTGTCTCGCGTCTGCTATGGCGGCGTCATTCGCTTTCGCAAGGCAGATGGTTACATGAGCACACCGTGCGGCCCCCATCGTCCAATGGCACCAGAGAGCTTTGCAGAACGCGCCAGAATCTGGGCGGCTCGCACCAAGGGCGTTGAGTTCGTGCACGCATCCTTTGAAGAAACCATGAGCCGCGCAAAGGCCGGCGATGTTTGCTATCTCGATCCGCCGTATGCCGATAGTCAAGCCATCATCTATGGTGCGCAGGGGTTCAGTTTGCCGCGCCTCTTCTCGGTCATTGCCGACTGCAAACGCAGAGGCGTCTATATCGCGTTGAGTATCGACGGCACAAAGAAGTCAGGCACCAAAAAGATCTCACTGCCCATCCCGGACGGCCTGTTCAAACGGGAGGTACATGTGCACCTTGGTCGCTCAATGCTTCGGCGCTTCCAAATGGATGGTCAAACTTTGGAGTCTGAACACGTCACGGACCGACTGCTGCTCACGTATTGACTGTTCAATCAATCCGAGAGGCTCCGTTGCTCAAAAAATCACCAGCTCGCGTTTTATCCCTATTGGTGTAGGATTTTTGAGTTGATGCACAGGGTTATCCACACATAATGTGGATAACTTGGCGCCACTGTCACAGTCCCCATCTCGGCGTCGAGATCAGCCAGGGCATGCCCCAGTCTGCTTCCAGATATAAGCGCTCGCCAAGATCCTGCAATACACGCGTCGAACAATAGGCGGCCGTGCAGGAAGCCTCTTTCTTCGAGCGCAGCTCCTTGAGCTTGGGAAGTTTGCCGAAGGCCTCGCGACCGCTCACCAGCGAGCTGTCCCTGGGCAGATCGATCATGAGCTTCAACAAATCGGCGGCGCCTGACGGAGCCGCCGACATTGCGCTTTGTAGTCTCGTTGGACTGGTGCCAAACCAGTAAGCAGCCTTTGCTTCCTTGGTGTTGAAGCGCGGCCGGGCCTTGGCATCGGGAGTCGCCATGCCGCGTGAAGTTGCGTCGAGCCGCGCGGAGTACGGATCCCAGTACATGACTTGAAGCGGACGGTATTGACGGACTCCAGCCGCATCGAAATACGCTTCGGTAGCCCTGACGGAAAGGTTGTAGCCGCCGACATGGAACTGCTCGGTAATGTCCAACACCCAGACACTGCCCGTCTTATGGTGATCGAGCAGACCCGTTATCTCGTCGCTCGTCTCTATGACGCTGGCGCGCATGTACTGGAACGGCGGCTTCGTCAGCAACTGAACTTGCTTGCAGGGTGAGAACAGGCAACCGAAGCTGCTCTGAAATCTCTGCTTCTGGTCGACCTGGTCGAGCTCGCTCTTCATCTTTTCCACCAGTGGCTTGTTCGGCATGTCGCCGAGGCTGGCGAGGCCTTCGGCGATCATGGCCGTGCCCCAAGGCAAATTGCCCGACGACACCTTCGGATTTCCGGTGAACGAATAGATGAAAAGTGGCGCTTCACCCGCAGTTGACATCTCCCCTTCGGCCGCGGCCACATTGAAGAAATGCAGTCCCGCGAGTCCACAGAGCAGGAGTGCCCAACAACGACGCTGCATGATGAACAAGATCCCGCCCGGCTGTTTGTTGTAGTTCATGGCGGCTAGCTTACACCGTGTGCCCAGCAGCCCGCTCCTCTAGCTCTGCACACCCCTGGCAGTTTCGCTGTCGGATGCGGTCATCCAACTGTTGCTGAGTGTCCTCGTGGCACTGACCACAGGCTGTACAGGTGAATCCCATATTCTTTATGACCTCTACTGGCCACTCTGTATATCCAAGACCACCCAACGTTCCGCCTCAGCGGGACTGAACTCGACGCGCTCCGCTGGTGAGAACCGAATGGTAAAACTGGCCCCAGCGCCAATCCGCAGCTTCGAGCCGTCCGTGAGTCGCACGTTGTTCGTCAAAGGGACCCACCCGCGCTGTCTCTCTAGAACTTCAACATCGCCCGATACCTTGTCGGTGACACATTCGCGCGGAATCGGGATTACGTCGAAGGTCAGGATCGGGTGCTCCAATGACACCGTCGTGGGCTGCGACGTTATCACTGGCAGCGTGTCTTCATGCGTTGGCTTCGCCGCTGTACTGCTGCAGCCTGCCACCACCGGAACAAGCAGCGCATAGATGAGCCTCATGCCATCCAACAGCTTGTCATACGTCATGCAGATCGCGCCGTGTGGCAGACGCTAACCGAATGCCCAAATACATGAATGCACTAGATACCGCCCCGGTCCCGACTGCCCCAAGGACGGCACCGGCGCGATCATCTGACGAGCCGAGGAGCGCCACCAGAAGCATGAGCACGGAGGAGAAAATTCCCAAGGACGACAACACGATCAGTCCGATGCCACCAATGCGCCACCAAAGCACGACCGCTTTCTCCGCCAAGGCGTCGAAATCTGCGCTCATCTGGACCTCTGACGTATCACGATGACGTCGCCCAACTTCATAGACCAACCAGACATCCCGTGTGAACTCGTGCTGTCCATTCATACATTTTAGCCAACTTATGGAGACCGACCCAAACTGCCTTCATCGAACCACAATCCCCTCTCTTGGCGTCTGCGGCTTCGCTCCCATGTCCGCAAGCACATTCACCGCGAATTGCTGGACGCGCGGATCGACGCGCGTCGGGTTGATTAAAGTGCTGTCCAGGCCCCACATCCATTGAATGGAGCCAGTGGAGAACACTTTCGCGCCGCTGGGGTGCGTGTAGCGGACGGCATTTGCGACCTGACTCGGGTTCTTCGGAATTCCAGTCGTCACGGATGAGGCAAGCACCGGTGAGACGCCGAGGATGACGAGCCCGGGTGGAGTGTGGCCGTTGTCGACCACGCCGTCCCACTCGTAGCCGTACAGCTCTCGCGGGGCCGGCGCCTCGTCCAGCCCGGTATGGGCGAAGTACGGATCATTCGTGTTCTTGACGATCCAGTCGAAGCCGCCGTATACGTTACCGTAATTGCCAATCGTCATCACGCCGACGAGCGCGTTCTCGGGCAGGTTGTTAGGGGGATCGCGCCAGCGATAGGTGGGCGCAACAGGATCGGGGGTGCGCGAATCCTTGTAGCACACCATCACCCGATTCGGGACGCCGCTGCTCGAGGGTTCGAAGCGCACGCGCCAGTACACATTGTTCGCAGAAAAGAATCCGAGATTCACTCCGGCGTTGCGCGCCGCTTCGACCGCATCGCGCTTCTCTTTCGACCAGTACTCGTCGTGCCCGACCGACAGATAGACCTTGTGATCGAGCAACGACACCTCAGTCGATTGCAGATCGAAGTCTGCAATGTAAGTGACGTCGTAGCCCTGCGACTCCAGCCAGCGCAGCATCTGCAGCTCAAAGTTCAACAGCCTGCTCGCCGTGTCTTGTTCAGTGCTCGGCCGATCGAGCGACACCTTCTTCGCTGCGTTGTTGTTCGTGCTGTTGTACGTGTACAGGCTGTAGTGCTCGGTCGCATTGCCCCAGCTCGAATAAGCAAGCGCAGTCGCCCGGCTGCTCTGGAACACGATGTCGGAGTCGCGAGCATCGTCGCGCACGATGAAGTACACCGGATATTCTGCGCCGGTCGCCGAGTGCGTCAGCACGGCGACATAGATTCCAGACGTCCAGTCGTTGCCAGTCGTGAGCACGTAGGATTCGTTCCACTTGCATTCGATGAGTCGCGTCTCTCGATCCGTCACGGCGCAAGCCGTCTGCGTGACGCCGTCGAGCTCGCCGCTGCTCACGACGTGCCGCGTGCTCAGTCCGTTGTAGTAGCCGAGGCGATATACATCGACCTCGTACTTGCCTGGTTGCGATGTCGACACCTTGAATGTGATCTGCTCACCCACGTTGACGCTCGCGGCATCGGCATATCCAGCGATCGTGTCCGAGTTGTAGTTCTTGATGAGGCTCGATAGCACGTTTGCCGTGCCGGCCTTTTGGTTCTCGGCCACGATCGGATTCAGCGCAGGCGGGTCCGGCTGCTGTGGCGGATCGGGTTGTGACGTAGTGGAGGCCGGAGGCGCCTGCTGCGCTGGTGAAGGTTGTTCCGCTTGTTCGGTCCCGGAGCGACTGCCACCCGAGCACGCTGCACAGGCGACGAACACAGCACTCAGGATGGAATAGAAAACCCTCGTTGCAGCGCGTTGCATGATCTGCCCTCCCGCGAGCGAGTTCCTCTGCGAGCAGGGAGCAAGATATGTGCCGCGTGTTCACCGCGGCATGCGTTGACTTCACTGCCGAGGGCTGGATTGCTTGCCGTAGAAACTACACGCGGCTGCGAAAAAAATGCCAACCGCGTGGCGCTTCGCGCTGTTGAACAACCCGTTATCCCTACTCAGCGGGAAAGGGGCAGCAACACTGCCCCGAAACATCGATCCAGCTCGCAGGCGTGCTACTCAGTCCTGCTTACAAACCAGTCGCGTAACGGTTGTTCCCGAGGTGAAGTTTGGGACGTCCGCCCGCACCTTTTTTCCTTCGGGCGTATCGAACACGGCCGCCATCTGTTCAGGGCTGTCAAACCACATTTCAAACACTCGATAGAACGCTGGCGGCGAACCATCGGCTTGTGGCAGACATTTGGCCGCTTCCATTCTGCGTGCACCCTTGATGGCGGCGACCAGCGGCATATGGACGCCGAGGTAGTACTTTTCAAATTCTTCGGGACTCGGCGGGTGACCGTAAAGAACCATGAGCTTGATTCCACCGGTGTCCTTGGCAGTCGCTGTGGCGCTGAGCCCTGCCGTAGCCAGTCCAACCGTCAGGAGCGAGAGAGAAGTTCTGCGGTCCATGGTTCATCCTTGTGTGGTGGAAGGGCAGTGTATCAACAACAGACATCGCCCCGCTCGCAGATCATCCTCTGAATCCCTTGGCCACGACATAGACCTCCCTCGATCGGGGCCGGGACGCCTTGGGCTTGCGCACCGAGACCTTTTCGAACGATGAGCGAACGTCTTTCAGATACGCATCTGATCCGGTGCCCTGAAACACTTTGACCACGAAGTTGCCCTTCGGCTTGAGCACTCGGCGCACCATATCGAGCGCGAGCTCGACGAGGTACATGGAAGTGCCCTGATCGGCGGAGTCGATGCCGGTGATGTTGGGCGCGATATCCGAGATGATCAGATCGGGTTTTGCGCCATCGAGCGCTTCCAGAATCCGGTTGAACACCGCTTCGTCGGTGAAGTCGCCCTGGATGAAGTCGACGTTCACTATGGAATCCATCGGCAGGATGTCGGTGGCAAGCACGCGCCCCTTCTGGCCGACCAGCTTCCCGGCCACCTGCGACCAGCCGCCCGGTGCGGAGCCCAGGTCCATGACCAGCATGCCGGGACGGATCAGCCGATCCTTGTCGTTCAACTCGATGAGTTTGTAACTCGAGCGGGCGCGATAGCCGTCCTTCTGCGCCTGCTTGACGTACGGATCATTGATGTGTTCTTGCAGCCAGCGATGACTGCTTTTGGATCGGGCCATAAATAACTACCGAGTCGGGGGCACAGGGACGGTACAATTCGCAGCACATTCTACCGCTCCTTTGCCGGACATACCGGCCAGGATGTCAGCCGTGATTCGTATTACCGAACTGTCGTTGCCCCTCGAGCACCCCGCTGAGGCCGTACGGCAGGCCATCGTGAAGCGTCTGAAGATCACCGACGCCGACCTGCTCGACTTCACGGTGTTCAAGCGCAGCTACGACGCGCGCAAAAAGAACAGCGCCATCACGTTCGTCTACATCATCGATCTGACTGCCCGCAACGAAGCCGCGATCCTGAAGCGGTTCGCCCACGACCCTCATATCCGCCCCGCGCCGGATACGAGCTACCACCCTGTCGCACAGGCGCCGTCCAATCTGCAGGAACGACCGCTGGTGATCGGCTTCGGTCCGTGCGGCCTGTTCGCGGCCCTCCTCCTCGCGCAGATGGGATTCAAGCCAATTGTGCTCGAACGCGGCCGCGATGTTCGCCGCCGTACGCAGGACACGTGGGCACTGTGGCGCAAGAAGACACTGACCCCGGAATCCAACGTGCAGTTCGGTGAGGGCGGCGCGGGTCTGTTTTCGGACGGCAAGCTGTACAGCCAGATCAAGGACCCGAAGTTCTACGGTCGCAAGGTGATGAGCGAGTTCGTTCGCGCCGGCGCGCCCGACAACATCCTGTATGTCAGCAAACCGCACATCGGCACGTTCCGGCTCACCGGCGTGGTCGCAAAGATGCGCGAGGAGATCATCGCGCTCGGCGGCGAGGTGCGGTTCGAAAGCAAAGTCACCGACGTATCGATCGAGAACGGCCGCATCGAGGGCGTGACGCTCGCCAGCGGCGACACGCTTCGCAGCCGACACGTGGTACTGGCACTGGGCCACAGCGCGCGCGACACGTTCCGGATGCTGCATGCTCGCGGCGTGTACGTCGAAGCGAAACCGTTCGCGCTGGGTTTCCGCATCGAGCATCCGCAATCGCTCATCGATCAGGCGCGGCTCGGCAAGTACGCCGGCCACGCGGAACTTGGCGCAGCCGACTACAAGCTCGTACATCACGCCCAAAATGGCCGCGCGGTGTACAGCTTCTGCAATGTGTCCCGGCGGCAACGGTCGTCGCCCGCGAAACCCTCGGAGCCGGAAACGCGTCGTGACCAACGGCATGAGCCAGTACTCACGCAACGAGCGCAATGCCAACGCTGGCATCGTCGTCGGCATCAATCCCGAACAGGACTTTCCCGGCGGCCCGCTGGCCGGCGTGGAGCTGCAGGAGCGCTTGGAATCGCTCGCCTACGAACTCGGCGGCAGCGACTACTGCGCGCCAGGACAACTGGTCGGTGACTTCATTCGCGGGGTACCGTCCACGGCGTTCGGCGATGTGGAACCGTCGTACCAACCCGGCGTGCGACTCGGCGATCTTTCACCGTCGCTGCCTGCCTACGCGATCGAAGCGATCCGTGAAGCGCTGCCCGCCTTCGGCAAACAGATCCGCGGTTTCGATCGTCACGACGCCATACTGACCGGCATTGAAACCCGCACGTCCTCGCCCGTTCGCATCACCCGCGATGCCGACACATTGCACAGCCTGAACGTGCGTGGCTTGTACCCCTGCGGCGAAGGTGCAGGCTACGCAGGGGGCATTCTGTCGGCCGGTGTCGATGGGATCAAAGTCGCGGAAGCTGTCGCGAGATCGATGCTGGAGTCTGCCACTTCTCGGGAGCCAGCATGAAATTCGACGACATCAAAAAGCTGCACCAGAAGAAGTACCGCGAAGAGTTCCGTCACTTCCTGGTCGAAGGCGAGCATCTGGTGCTGGAGCTGCAAAAGGCAGCAACAAAGAACACGCCGCTCAGGGCCAGCAAGCTCTACGTGTCGGGCCAACACGAGCACTGGCGCAGCCAGTTCGAAACTCATGTGATCAGCGATCGCCGCATGGCGGAGATGTCCGAGACAAAAACGCCTCAGGGCATCGTCGCCCTGGTACCGATGCTCCCGGCAACCGCGCCACGCCAAGGCGAACACGCGATCTATCTCCACGAAATCCAGGATCCCGGCAATCTCGGCACGATACTGCGCACCCTCGCCTGGTTCGGGAACTTTCGGTGCCTGCTCGGCCCCGGCAGCGTCGATCCCTACAATTCGAAAGTCGTGCGCGCCAGCGCGGGCGCGATCTTTCACGTGCCCATCGAGCTGGACGTGGCCCTCGACTCACTGCGCAGCCGCTTCGAGCGCATCGCCTGTCTGGATATGAAAGGCGATCCGGTACAGTCGGCCGGATTCCAATCGTTCGAGTGCTATGTGTTCGGTAACGAAGCCCGCGGCATTCCTCGCGAGCAACTAATAAAGCTCGATGCCAAGGCGTTCTCGATTCCCGGCTCGGGCGCCATCGAGTCGCTGAACCTCGCCTCGGCCGTCAATCTATGCGTGTATGAGCTGAAGCGCTGATTCGGCGGCCGGGTCGGTGTCACATCATCTCGACTCGCCGCGTTCGCGAGCCAAGGCTTCCACGCGGCCCTGCTCCCGACGGATAGCTTCCTCGCGAGCCTCGTCGATGGCCAGCATGACCTCACCGACATCCGTAACCGTTTCATCCTTGGCAAAAAGTCCCGTGAGCTGTGTCTCGGGTTTCAGTTCGCCGAGTTCGAACAGCGCCCACATCTCGGCTGCATATTGTGTATCGAGAAGCTCCGGCGCGAATCGGCCGAGCGTTGCGGTCACGTTCCGTACATCGCGATCGAGCATCGCAAACGCGCTGTTGTTGCCCGCCGCGTTCACAGCCTGAGGCAGATCGATGATGACGGGCCCATCGGCGCCGACGAGCACATTGAACTCCGACAGGTCGCCGTGGATCAGACCGCTGCACAGCATGCGAACGATCTGCTCGATGAGGATGCCGTGATATTCGAGCGCCAGGTCAGCCGACAACGTGACTTCACCCAGACGCGGTGCCGATTGCCCATCCAGATCGGTAACCAGGTCCATGAGTAGCACGCCGTTGAAGAAACCGAACGGCTTGGGCACCCGCACGCCCGCGGCGACCAACTGATATAACGCATCGACTTCGGTGTTCTTCCACGCGACTTCCTGCTCCTTGCGACCGTAACGCGTGCTCTTCGCCATCGCACGCGCATTGCGACTGCCGCGAACCTTGCGGCCCTCCTGATACTGCGCACGCTGCTGAAAGCTCCGTTGCGCCATGTCTTTGTACACTTTGGCGCAGCGAATCTCGGCCCCACAGCGGACGACGTAGACGGACGCCTCCTTGCCGCTTTTGAGCTGGCGTACGACCTCATCGATGATGCCGTCGTCGAGCAACGGCTGCAGACCTTCAGGAGTTCTCAATCTCTTCTCACGCGGGACTTACCCGACCGACTTGAATGAAGCAGTTCCCGCATTATATCGATATCCGGCAATCGTTCCGACTTTGATGCGGCTCACCGCCTCGTCGATGACGAACCGGGGCACAAGCTCATGTGCCGTTTCCTTGCCTCCGGTCGCGCCGATCCCTGCACCGCCCTACCTCGCTGCGTAAGCGCATATAAACCGAACAGCACCTCCAGGCGCTCGGTATCATTTCTGAATCGTCGTCCCACGTAGATGCGCTCCACGACCTCATCATTGCGGTCGTGGGCCTGCTGCAAATGAGGAAACTCATTACGCATCCGCTCCGGATCATACATCTCGTCGATCGTTTCCGGGTGATACCTCTCCCGCGCCTGCAAGATCTCGCTCGCAGCGTTGCTCAAATCTGCCTTGTCCTGCTCTGTCAGAGGCGGCAGCGGGAACGTGTTCCAACCCAGAGTATTGGAGTAACGATAATCGGTCTTCAACTTGCCGCAGACGGCGGCGATCCAGGCGAGATGCAGGCGTGACACGAGCAACGCCAGATTCCACAGCGGCGCATCGTACAGGGCGAACGCACTATCCGCGACAATCGTGGTCGCATCCAACAGACCCACTGGCAGATAGGCGCGACGCTCGGAACTGTGACGTGGGACGATGATCGCCGACTGCCGGGCAGTGCCTTGGATCTGGACGAATCTGTAAGGCGCTTTTGCGTACTCGCGGGTTGAGTCGGCCTTGCTGGACAAGCGCATGGCTTTCACGGCCTCCAGACGTTGCGCGATCAATGGCGAGCCGGCCGCTTCCTCATATTGGGCTTGCTCGATCCAAAGACAGTACCGGATCTTTCCTTGGATGAAATCTTCCGACCCGACAAATCGCCTCAAGTACTTGCCGTAGATTGCGTCGCTGCGCTGCCCGGCGTCCTTCTCCTCGTGAGAGGCAATCAGATGGCCACCATCGCGCGGCATGTTACCGAACAGCATTGGCGCGCGATCCCTCGGAGGATCGCGTCGGGCCTCGACGACGAGATTCGGGCCATCCACGAGATATGGATTGATGTTGCCGCAGATCTTCTCGAGTGCTGTGCCATCGGCATCGAGGGTGTAAAGACGCTTTTTCTTGCCCGGCGTATTCGACAGGCCAACGATGATTACGATGACGCCAGCATTGCGACTCGCCAGATTCGCCCACTTGAATGAGGTATGAGCGAAATCGATGTCATGCGCGGTTGCAAATATTGACGGCCACAAGATAGGGACCTGTTGTCCCTGACAAATCGAATTCGTGGCCACGAACGCGGAGCCGGCGTTGGTCCTGGTTCCATAGTCCGCGGCTTTCATCAGCCAGGCCGCGGCGTAGTCCAGGGACTTCCAACCTTCCACACGCCCATCGAACACGGCTTTCAAATCGGCCTTTTGCTCGTCCGACTGGAGCTTGTTTCCTAAGTACGGCGGATTCCCACAGAGATAGGTCTCTCCACCCGAGTTTTCGAGCTCGCCATCCACTTGGGCCGGGTCGGCGGGATGCTTCACGCCAGGCCCCACTGGCGGACAGATGCTCAGCCAATCCTCCCGCAACGCATTGCCGCACGTTATCCCGATCTCGGCATCCAGCGGCAGGATCTCCGCCAGCGTAAGTTTCTTACCGCGATAGAGAGCATCGCACTGATACGCAGCGATGATGAGCGCGAGGCGTGCGATTTCCGCCGGAAAATCGCGCAACTCGATGCCGTAGAAATTCGACAGCGGGATCTCGGTGGCGCGGTTCAACTCGCCGCGACGCTCATTGATCTTCGCCTCGATCGCTCGCATCTCCTTATAGGCGATCACGAGGAAGTTACCGCTGCCGCACGCCGGGTCGAACACCCGGATTTTCGACATGCGCTTGCGGAGATTGAGCAACGCCCGAGCGTTGTCGCCGGCCTCGTTGAGCCGCGCGCGCAGATCATCCAAGAACAGTGGATTCAGCACCTTCAGGATGTTCGGCACGCTCGTGTAGTGCATGCCCAGCGCGCCGCGCTCCTCGTCGTCGGCAACAGCCTGAATCATCGACCCAAAAATATCCGGGTTGATCCTGGTCCAGTCCAGGTTGCCGATGTGCAGCAGATAGGAACGGGCGATCTTGCTGAACCTCGGCACGTCCAGGCTGCCCGAGAACAAGCCGCCGTTTACGCACGGAAACGCGGCGGCCCAGCGCGGAAGGTTGACCGCTTCGTGGTCGACTCTCCTGGTGTTCAGCGCCAGAAATATGGTTCCAATCACTTCACTGGTGTTGGAAGACTCGCGGGCGCTCAAGCGCTCCACGGTGGAGGTAAACAGGCGGCCCGTCGAGCCACTGGGAAAGATATCGGTGTGCTCGGCGAAGAAACAGAAGATCAGCCGAGCCATGAAGCGGTTCATGTCATGGCGGCTCTCCTCCGTATCCCAGGCCGGATTGTCCTTGCGAAGCTCGACGTAGAGGCGATTGAGGCGGCTCGTCGCCCGAATGTCGAAGGAGCTGTCCCGTACTTGCGGGACGGTGGTAATCCCAGCCAGCGACAGGAAGAAACCGAAATGATCCGGGAACTCGCTGTAGGGGCAGGAGATCGCCTCACCGTTGCCGATATCCTCGGCCGCAAAAGTCTCCCCATCGGTCGCCAGCACGAATTTCGCTTTCGCTCTGGCCGTCGCCGGGCTGGACTTGAGCGCGACCAACGTCTTCGTCACCTCGCCGGGGGCGGCGACAGCAATGTGGATGTTGTTGGTCTGGAGGACCCCGCCCAGATCGGACTGGTTGGACTCGCTCCTGCGCAATCGCTTGAGGGTGGTTTCCTTGATGCCAAAGGCGTGCAGGAAATCGAATGGGAACTGCGTGAGGTCGAAAGTCTGCTCAGCTAATGCTGAAACAGCCTCTTCGATCTCAACAGCGTTCATTCTTCGCCTTTTTCGTCGCAGGTTGCCAGGATCGGCTCAGCTCCCAAGCTCGAATGCGTATAGCCGACCCTTGAGGTCCACGGCATACACGGTGTCGTCCACGATCAGCGGGGACGCGCCAAAGCCCCAGTTTTTCTTCGCGTCGATGACGTCTTTGGACGGCTCCTCTTGATACAGCCAGCGAACTGCGCCGCTACCGCGCTCCAGTGCGACCAATGCACCGCTGCGGGATCCCGGTAACGGGCCGACGCCAACCGTGCCCGCCACGACGAACTTGTCGTTCACCGCAGTACGTGACCACGACCAGCCCGGTACCGGCGTTTTCCAGTGCAAGGAGCCGTCTGCGACCTTGATTGCATAGACGCTGACAGCATCCGACGAGCCCGTATAAACGAAACCGTCGCGCACGACCGGAGTCGACTCGATCCACGAGAACCAGTAGTAACGCCGCCATTGTTCTTTCCCGCTGGCGGCGTCCAGAGCGATCAGGTCGTAGGTGCGACTGCCGAGCAGTACGCGATCGCCGCTGATAACGAGATCGCCAGGCACCGCCAGCTTTGCATCGTAGGTCCACCGCACCTTGCCATCACGCGCTGACACGGCCTGGACCTTGCCGTCGAACGCCGCGAAGAGAACGAGATCGCGATACACCGCAGGTGTCGCGGTCATCATGTCACCTGCAGTCACGCGCCAGATTTCGCGGCCATTCTCTGGATCGAGCGCATAGAGGTTGTTGTCGCGGCTGGCAACATAAAGACGCTGCGCGTCTGCGACGACGCTCGATCCGTACTGGTCCCAGCGTGATTTCTCCTGGTCAGTGGGAAGGCGCTCCGGGCTGCCCGCGTCGATGCGCGCTCGCCACTTCTCGGCGCCGGTGTGTTTATTCAGTTGGTACAGGAAGCCGGAGTCCGAAGTGACATAGACGCTCTCGCCAATGACGGCGGGCCGGCCACGAATCGCCTTTTCCGTCGGGAATTTCCACCGAATGCTGCCGCTAGCGTCGACAGCGTTGAGCACCCCCTGTTCATTGCCGACGAACAGCAATCCGGACTGCGCATCGCGCTCCAGCCCCGCCCACGCCGCAGCGCCGAGCTGCACCGACCACTTGACCTTCGGCTGCTTGCCCTTCCATTGCATGGGCTCGGGTTTTGCGACGGGCTCGCCTCGATGGAATTCGACCGCGATGTCGTAGACCGGCACCGCATCGTGCGGCAGCACGCCACTTAGCGTCCGACTGTCGGGATTCCAGGTGAGAGGAAAAGAAAGCGGCTTGGTATCGATGCGATTTCCATCCAGTATCACTGTGCCCAGCGAAATTGCATACGCACCGATTGCAGGCAGCGAGAGCTCCGCTACGGGCTTGCCATCCTTCTCGCTGAATTGCAGCACGACCCGGGACGACTCGCCCGCGTAGACCGGATCCGCCGACCACCAGCCGGCGAGGTCCGAGAATGCCAAGGTCGCAGGTTGCGCCTGCAACGCAATCGCATTCGTCAGGCAGATCAACCCAATCCCCAACCGCACGATCATTCTCACGGTGCTCCCCTCGTTCGAAGTTCTCCGACTCCTCCAGCGAGCAGCTTCGGGAGTAGCGTGTCGCGCAAGCAAGCGAGCGCTCTGGATTCGCGATCGTTCTTGGCTATCTGTGCAAACAACGGCTTTGCGATGTGACCGAACGCAGCTTGCAGCGACAGCGGCGGGACAACAATGGTCATGGCACCCAACGAAGCGCGACTAAGCTCTGTTTGGCCGGTCGAGCCTTCGGCCAGCTGCTCAATCTCCGTTTCTCTGCCGGTCAATTCCAGCCCGAGATAGTAGGGATCGACCTCGCTTCCAGGACGCACGACAGTCACATGCGAGTCCACTATGGTCGGTTCCGATAGCTCCAGAACCTGAGCGACGCGCCCCAACGTCCCGGTACCAGTGGAGTTCACAAGAATGTCGAGCGGGCGGAGCAGTCGACCGCGAGTGCTGCGTTTCCGATCATTGTGCCGTCGCGCGTGATGGGCACTGACGCGATGATCTCGAATGCACTTCTGATTCAGCACCAGGACGCCGCCGGTGTCGCAATAG
Organism: Steroidobacter cummioxidans; assembly: GCF_003104955.1. Lineage (NCBI taxonomy): Bacteria > Pseudomonadati > Pseudomonadota > Gammaproteobacteria > Steroidobacterales > Steroidobacteraceae > Steroidobacter > Steroidobacter cummioxidans. Next base: position 57,533 of record NZ_LSRW01000003.1, read on the forward strand.
GCCGGTCCGACACCCCGACTCAGATAGTCGCACAATGACGCGAGCGGTCTCGTTGTCCATCCGCTCGGCATCTGCCGGCGCTCGAAATCCACGAACCAGTTTCGAAAAAACGTGCGAGCCAGCGCTTCAAGCGACGCACTCATGCGTCGATTCAACTCGATCTTTGCATCCAGCGTGCCCAGGATCCGCGCTATCGCTGCTTGTTCTTGCAGCGGCGGGATCGGCAGCGGAATGACCGCTAGATTCCCTTTGTTGAATCCCGCTTGCGCGCTTCTCGCCCCGCCTGCGGCCAGTGGCTGCTGAAAATAAGGACTGCGGAGCAACTGATACACGAAATCGACATCGACGTGGCTGCTGGGAATGACCTTTGCCAAGGCAACGTTGTAGGCACCGGAAAGCCCCCGGCAGATACGCCCAAGGGCGGCTCCATAGCGCCCGATCAGCACATCGCGAGTCTCACACTTGCTCCATTTGGCCGAGTCAGGAATGTAAGTCCGGTGCGCGTCGGTATCGAAGTCTCTGATCTGAACCAGCCGAACGTAACCCTCTCGCTCCGAGTCGACAAACGTGGACGCGGGCGGTTGCGTGCCCCCTTCGACATCCAGTACGTCCGTAAACCATTCCCACCGCCAGCCTGCGGGAAGCCCATGAAGCTGCTTCGCCAGCGAGTCCCGAATGTCAGTCGCCATAGCCCAACCCCTCGAGATTGGCCTTGATTGCTCGTTCGAGCCGCGCGGACTCGGCAAACTGTGCCTTCAGCTCCGCAACGAGCTTCTGCACCTTTTGTTCGAAGGGCTCGCCGTCGTCCTCCACTTCCTCCGCGCCGACATATCGTCCTGGCGTGAGCACATATCCATGAGCGGCGATTTCGGCGAGCGCTGAGGATTTGCAGAATCCCTTGATATCTGTGTAGCCGTTGCCGCGTTTCCACGCTTTGAACGTGTCGCTGATCCTATCCAAATCGGCCGCAGTGAGGTCGCGCAGTACGCGATCCTTCATATAACCAAGCTGCCGGGCATCGATGAACAGTGTTTCGCCGCTGCGATCGCGATTGTGTCTGCGCGACTGCTTGCTTTTGGTCAGGAACCACACACACGCGGGAATCTGTGTATTGGTAAAGAGCTGGCTCGGCAACGCGAGGATGCATTCCACCAGGTCCGCCGCCACCAGCGCTTTGCGGATTTCCCCCTCGCCTTTGGTATTGGATGACATCGACCCGTTTGCCAGCAGCAGCGCCATCGAGCCGTGCGGGGCCAGGTGATACAACATGTGCTGGATCCACGCAAAGTTGGCATTGCTCTTGGGCGGCAAGCCATAGACCCAGCGTGGATCGCCTTCCAGGCGGCCGTCCCACCACTCACTCATGTTGAATGGCGGATTGGCCATCACATAGTCGGCGCGCAGGTCGGGATGCTGATCGCTCAGGAATGCGTCAGCAGGCTGTTTACCAAAGTTGAAGTCGATGCCGCGGATGGCCATGTTCATCGCGGCCAGCCGCCAGGTCGTGGGGTTGCTCTCCTGACCATAGACCGACAGCTCACCGATGCGACCGCCATGGCTTGCGATGAAAGCTTCACTCTGCACAAAGAAACCGCCGGAGCCCATGGCAGGGTCGTACACCTTGCCTTCAAAGGGCTCGATCATCTCGACGATCACGGCGACTATCGACTTGGGAGTGTAGTACTGCCCACCATTTTTTCCTTCCGTCACCGCGAACTGACCCAGGAAATATTCGTAGACGTGCCCCAGGATGTCCTTGGCGTTGAGGCTGGCGTGACGGAACGGAATGGCGGAGATCACCTCGCCGATCAAGCCAATGAGCTTGCCGGGCTCGAGCTGCAAGCGCGCATAGCGGTTCTTTTCGATGACGCCCCTGAGCCGCAGATTCTCCTTCTCGATCGCTGCCAGCGCATCGTCAAGCAAACGCGCGACGGAGCGAAATATGTATGTCTCGGTCGCGCCGTTGCGAACGGCAATTTCAGTGCCCGGCGCCAGCGTTGCGCTTTCCCGAATCGTTTGCCATCGCGCCAGCGCAGGCACCCAGAAGACGTTGTTCTCGGTGAAGTAATCGCGATCTTCCAGCTCGGCGTGGATCGCCGCGTCGTACGCAGCGTCGGATTCGTAGTCGCTGCGATCCAGAAAACAGTCACTGGCCGGATCTTTGAACGCCGCCTGCAACTCCTCCCGACGAATATCGAACGCGTCGGAAACGTACTTCAGAAAGATGAGTCCGAGCACGGCGTGCTTGTAGACCGCAGCATCGAGATTGGAGCGCAATCGATCGGCGGCATTCCAGAGCTTCTTGTCGAGCTCGTTGAGGAACTGTTGCCCACTCTCATTCATGCACAAAACCTTCGATCTGGTTCAGCGCTGCCACTCCGCGCCGCCTGATGTCGTTGTAATGCATTGATCTGGATCGCAATATAGCCCAAGGCAGCGGACCCGTCGATGAGCCAGCTGAACCTTTTCCCCACTCGCGAGTTGCTCCAAAAGACTATCTCCTTCAGTCGAGCACCGTCTCATGACCAGAAACTTCAAGCCAGGCGACCACGTCCGCTGGAACTCCGAAGCTGGTCGCGTCAGCGGCAGGATCATCGCCGTTCACTTGAAAGACGTCGACTATAAGGGCCACACGCGTCACGCGAGCCCGGACGATCCGGTGTACGAGATCAAGAGCGACAAGACGGATCACATCGCCATGCATAAAGGCGCCGTGCTCCATAGGATCAACTGAGACGGGCTACCGTGCGGCGCGATTTCCTTGGTGTATGATCGACGCTCGCTCGAGCAATGAATGTTAGTGGATGATGAGAAAGATCGCTGCCGCCTGGATTATTTACCTGCTCACCACCACTTCGGCCTTCTCAGAAACAATCCAGCAACAAATGGGCTGGGCTGGCTGGTTCAACACTCACCGGCTGAGCGAGCACTGGGGCTACGTATCGGACGTGCAGCTGCGCTCGAGCGATGATTGGGAAGAGGCGCAGAATGCTTTGCTACGTCCGGGCCTCACTTACTTTCTCGACAATCGCAACAACGTCTCGCTGGGCTACGCGTGGATCGCCACGCTCAACAACCCAGGCGACAATCTGATCGAACATCGCATCTGGCAGCAGTACATCCATACTCATAGCTGGAGCGCGGCGGCGATCATGCACCGCGTCCGCCTCGAACAGCGCTTCGTCGAACCGCAAGGCGGCGGCGATCGTCGGTTCTCACAGCGCCTGCGCTATTTTGTCCGCTCGGTGATACCGATGAGCGCCGGCCAGTCTCCTTTCACCCAAGGACCGTTCGTCGCCCTGCAGAACGAGCTGTTCTTCAACATCCAGCACGACGAGAACGTCAACGGCCACGTGTTCGACCAGAATCGCCTGCTGCTCGCGCTTGGCTACCGCCTCAGCAGCCGTTACGACCTCGAGCTCGGATATATGAATCAGTTCATCAACGGTCGCGTCAATGACACGATGAACCACATCGTCCAGTTCGGTTTGTATTCGCGCTTCTGATCGTCGCTCCCACTACGCCGCCACCCTCTTTGCCCCCACCACGCACGCCACCACGGCGAGCGTCACCACAAGCATCCCGGCACTGACGTGCTCGCCAAGCAATGTCGCGGCGAGCGCGAGACCGAAGAAGGGTTGCAGCAGCTGTAACTGCCCCACCGCAGCGATGCCGCCCTGAGCGAGGCCTCGATACCAGAACACGAAGCCGATCAGCATGCTGAACAAAGAAACATAGGCGAGACCGAGCCACGCAGGCAGGCTCACATTGCCGAAGCTCGGCGGAGCAAGCGTGACAACCAACACGAGCATCAGTGGCAACGACACGGCGAGCGCCCAGCAGATCACCTGCCAGCCACCGAGCCTGCGCGACAGCTTCGCGCCTTCCGCATAGCCCAAACCGCAAATGACGATTGCCGCCAGCATCAGCATGTCGCCGGTCGGTGAAGCCGATACACCTTGCCCGACGGCGTAGCCGACCACGAGCGCGCTGCCGACGCAGGAAAACAGCCAGAACGCCGGCCGCGGTCGCTCACCTCCGCGCAGCACAGCGAAGATCGCCGTCGCGAGCGGCAACAAGCCGACAAACACAATCGAATGAGCAGAAGTGATGTGCTGTAGGGCCAGCGCCGTTAGCAACGGATAGCCGATAACCACACCGATCGCCACGATGACGAGTGACGGCACATCGCGTCGCTCCGGGAGTTTCTCGCGCGCCGCGAGTAGCAACGCGATCCCTAGCAGCGCGGCGATGGTCGCGCGAGCAACGGTGAGGAACACCGGATCGAAGTCCATCACGGCCGCACGCGTGGCCGGCAGCGAGCCACTGAAAATCAGCACACCGAGAAACCCGTTGAGCCAGCCGCCCGCCGTCTTGTCCACGCACCGCTCCGCCACCTGAAGATTGCGCATGAATTCTGTGTTGGCGGGCGATCCTAGCCCAGGGACAGTACGGTACAATTTCGCCGAACTGTCCTGGTCGTTGGAGCGGTACGGTGGACGGACAAATGGCGGAGCCCGCCGCAAGCGGGACATTGATCGAACAGGTGATCGCGACGATCAAGCAGCGGATCGCCGGGCGCAACTTGACGCCAGGCGCGCAGCTGCCATCGATTCGCGCACTCGCGCAAACACTGAAGGTTTCGAAGTCCACAATCGTCGAGGCCTACGAGCGGCTGGCCGCCGAAGGCATCATCCGCTCGCGCCCAGGTGCCGGCTTCTATGTCGCCGGACATCTCGCGCCGCTGTCGCTGGCCGACATCGGCCCGAAGCTCGACCGCGCCATCGATCCCTTCTGGATTTCTCGACAATCGCTCGACGCCGGTGACGCGGTGTTGAAACCGGGGTGCGGTTGGCTGCCGCCCTCATGGATGCCAGAAGAGGCATTGCGCCGTTCTTTACGTACGCTCGCGCGAGCGCCGGAGGCAACACTCACCGACTACGGAACATCGCTGGGCTTGCCGGCACTGAGACAGCTGCTGGCGCGACGCATGAGTGAGCGAGGCATCGAAGCGTCGCCGGAACAGATCATGCTCATGGAGTCCGGCACACAAGCCATCGACCTGCTGTGTCGATTTCTGATCGAACCGGGCGATACTGTGCTCGTCGACGACCCGGGCTATTTCAACTTTCACGCGCTGCTGCGAGCCCACCGCGCCAACGTGATTGGCATTCCGTACACGCTGACCGGCCCGGATGTCGAGTTGTTTGCGCAAGCGGTGAGCGAACATCGACCGCGCCTCTATATTACGAACTCGGCCATCCACAACCCGACCGGCGCAACGCTCTCGCCCGTGACGGCGCATCGCGTGCTCAAGCTCGCGGACCAGGCTGGCATGACGATCGTTGAGGACGATATCTGGGCCGATTTCGAGCACACGACGGCGCCCCGGCTCGCTGCCTTCGATGGCTTGAATCGAGTGGTTCACATCGGCAGCTTCTCGAAGACGCTGTCGGCTTCGATCCGTTGCGGCTACATCGCCGCGCCTCGCGGGTGGATCGATGGCTTGATCGATCTCAAGATCGCCACCTCGTTCGGCGGCGCCCGCCTGTCGCCCGAACTGGTGCTGACCTTGTTGAAGGACGGCAGCTATCGCAAGCACATGGAATCGGTGCGGTCGCGGTTGTCCAAGGCCATGGGCAGGACGATCGCACGGCTCAAGCCCCTGGGCCTGAAGCCATTGATATCGGAGCCGTCCGGAATATTTCTCTGGTGTCGCTTGCCCGACGGTATCGATGCGACGGACGTTGCGCATCGAGCCTTGGCCAACCATGTCGTGCTCGCCCCGGGCAACGCGTTCAGCGTTTCGCAAACGGCGAGCAGCTTCTTGCGCTTCAACGTCGCCCAATGCGAGGACGAGCGAATATTCAAAGTCCTGAAAGCGGCGATGCGCCCGTAGCCGATCGAGTCACCGTCGCGAGGAAACGGCGATACCCCCGACGATCAGCGCAAATGCCACGCCATGAAACCATCGCGGCGGTTCGCCCAGCACCGCGGACGACAGGATCGCTGTGAAGACTGGCGTCAGATTGTTGAAGAAGGACGCAACGGCCGGCCCCGCTCGCTGCACACCGAGACCCCAGCAGCGATAGGCAATGAGCGAGGGGCCGATCGCGACGTACAACAACAGCGCGACGATCCAGCCGTTCCACTCGACATGAGCCGCCCCGACCGACCACTCGCCGAACGCGGCAGCACTCGCCCACAATGCGCCGAACGCCACCTGCGCCTGCAGGAACTCGGCCCAGGGCCAAGTGCCGATCGATGGATCGCGCGGCCGGGCTAGCATCCAGCTGTAGAACGCCCAGGAAATGATGGCCACCAACACGAACAGATCACCGGGGACCAGTTGCACGTTCGCAAGCATGGTCCAGTCGCCATGCGACAGCACCAGCAGCACGCCGACCAGTGACACCGCGGCACCGATGATCTGCATCCTGCGGGGTCGCTCGCCATACCAAAGCGCGCCCACGCACAGCGTCCACACAGGCAAGCTCGACGTGATGAGTGTGACGTTGATGGGCGTGGACGTCTGCAACGCCAGATACTGAAACGCGTTGTAGCTGCCGACGCCGAGCAGACCCAATAGCAGAAAATAGCCCACGCGGCGCCACAGCGGGCTGTCCGCACGCAGAACTTGCCGACCGAGGGGCAACAGAATTGCGAACGCCAGCAGCCACCTCAGCGCGTTGAGCAGCAACGGCGAGATCCAGCCGACAGACATCCGTCCCAGAGTGGCATTACCCGCCCACAACAGCGGCGGCAGCATCAACAGAAGTGCAGTTCGAGCAGTCAGCGGGGTCGTCATCAAGGATCAGGCAGCGTGAACGTCGCTGATCATGTTACCGCGGCATCGACATCGCTGCAGGTTGACCCATACCCCGCCTTACTCGAACACCTCCGCCGACGCCACCGCCCGGCGCGACTCATCCAATCCGCCCACGATAAGGAGCTTCCCACTCTGAAGCGCCGTCACGGTGTGCCAGAACCGCGTTCTCGTCATGACCGGCCCATCCCGACGGCCGCCCTCGACGGTCATGATCTCAGTCGTGCCCGTGCCGTCGCTCGTGAACGTGTCCAGCCCGCCCACAATGAGCAGCCGCGAGTCGACCAGGCGTCCAACACCTAGGGACGCGCGCGGTGTTGCCATCGATGCAAACGGGGCGAACGTATTGGCAGCGGGATCGAAGCGCAGGACGGCGCTGATCGGCTCATCGTCCGCGTCCACGCCGCCCAAGATGAGCACGCCGCCATCGATCATCGTGTGAGCAACGTGTCTTGCTCTGGCAACGGGCTCCGGTGCAGGAAGCAAAGTAGATGTTGTAGATACCGGATCGTACAGCTCGGGTGGCGCGGCTTGGCCGTCAGCCGTGTACCCGCCATAGATCAGCACACGCCGATCATCGATACGAACTGAAGTATGTTCCGCGCGAGCGACTTGCAGAGTTCCTGGCAGCAGCGTGAAGGCACCCGTCGCGGGATCGTAAATCTCGACCGTGTTATCCGGCCCCACGCCTCTCAGGCCGCCGGAAATGAGCACGGTGCCATTTGGCAGCAGGCTTGCGGCTGCGAACGTGCGATCTCGTTGTGGCGCATTGGCCAGCGGGGTCGCCGCGCCCGTACTCCCATTGATCAATTCGGCGCGAGGCGAACCGGTCAACGAGCGGAAGCCGCCAGCGACCAGGATGTTGCCGTCGTACAGTTTCACCGATATGAAGCCCACGCGCCCGGTGGCGAGCTCGCCGATCTGCGAGAACCGCTCGGTGGCGGGATCGAACGCCCAGACGCTATCGGGGAACACCGGACCATTGTCTTCGCCGCCGAAGATGATGACGCGTCCGTCCTGCAAGGTAGAGGCAGCGTGTTCGGCTCGTGCGAAAGGCATATCGACCGCCCGGGTACGCTCGCGATAACTCACATTCAGATCGAGATCGCGTGACACGGACTGAGCGCCACCAGTAACCACCAGCTTGTAACGGATGGTGTGCGTCAGATCGCTGATCGTGACTGGCTGCCCGCTCTGCACGGGGATGTCGTCGGGTTGGAGTACAGCCGTGCCGTTTGCGAAGACCGCCGTCAACCGCGCGCTCTCGCCGACGTAGTAGGCGGAACGATCGGAGGTAAATTGATTGATCACCGGGCCCGTCGGCGGCGGCGAGCCGCCGCCCCCACCTCCACCACCGCAGCCGCTAAGGAGGATGCCGAGGGTAACGAGCGCTGCCGCTGCTCGATAAGTGTGTGCAAGCACGTTGCCGGTCCGCTGCATAAACATTAGCGCGCGACAATGCCAAAGCGCACCAGCCAGGTGCATCCGCCGAACGGGCTATTGAGTGGGGCGCTCTGGCCGAAAAGCGCTCTCTGCATCGGCGCAGGGCTACTGGGGCCTTCTCCCTCGAAGCGGATCGTTCGTCTGCGCCGGGTCCGCCCGCGGATGCATGGGTTTCTTCGGTGAATCTTTCTTTGGCGGGCGGCCATGAAGCTTCGATGGATCCGGCGCAGGTCTCGGCTGCGGCTCCACATACGTTCCTTCGCTCTGCGCATCGTCCCGGACATCCGCTGTATCGGCGACGCTTGCTCCAGCAAGCAGCATGCATCCGGTGACGATCGGGACTCCACGAAATCGCCTGTTCATGCGCTCTCCTTCCTTGTTGTTGGCAACGCGAGAGCGACTGTAGAGGCGGGTGCGACGCGACATCCGCGAGTTACGACATAAGCGACGCACTTTATTCTCATCCCTCCCTGCCAATCGATACGGTGCAAGCGATCGCAACCGCCTGCGGCTTTACCCTAATCGATCCCGATGACGTCAGGTTCGATCCAATGCCGGACGGACGCTCGCCGGCCGCCACCGAGGCGTATTGCATGCATCGTGGATGCGGCATTCCCTGAGAATCTTGGATTGGGAAAATGTTGTGCACAACCGCACTTCAGTTCCCCAACAGCCGACCGCTACACACCTGCGGTACGCACTGGTATGTGCTCTGGAGTCTCAAGGTCAATGTTCAACGATATGAAGGTAGGCACTCGCCTCGCGATGGCCTTCGGCGTGGTTCTGCTACTGCTGGTGGGCGTGGTGCTTACCGGGGTCAGCCGCATGGCCAATATCAACACGATGCTGCAGGAAATTACGCAGGAGAACGTCGTACAGATGGCACATGCCCAGGAGATTCGCGCGGCATCGTATGGGCTCGGCACGTCGAGCCGCGATCTGATCATCCTCACCAATGAAGACGACATGAAGGCCGAGTATGCGGTTCTGCAGGCCACCCTCGAGAAGTTGCGCTCGGAGCGCACGGCGCTCGGCGAACTGTTCAGCAAGCTCGACAGCACCACTGCCAAGGAAAAGGAGCTGTTCGCAAAGCTGGACGAACTCAGCAAGCCCGTCCCGGCGCTGATCGAGAAGGTCGCCAAGTTGGCCCTGTCGAACAAGAATGCCGAAGCCACTCAGGTGCAGCGAAACGAAGTCTCGCCGGCCACCGACGCTGTGATCGAGGCGGCTGAGGGGCTCGTGCAACTGGAGAGCGACCTCAACGACAAAGCTGCCGTGGAAGCGGTGCAGACCTACGCTGCCGCTCGCAACATGATGGTTACGCTCGGTGCTCTCGCGGCACTGCTCGCGGTCGCCGCTGCTTTGCTGGTCACGCGTAGCATTCTCCAGCAGCTCGGTGGCGAGCCCTCTTATGCCGCGCAGCTGCTCACGTCCGTGGCGAACGGCAACATCAACATCGAGGTGGCCACCAAGAACGGTGACAACAGCAGCATGCTGTACGCCGTGCGCAATATGATCGACCGCCTGAAGCAGGTGATCTCCGGCCAGCAGCGCGTGGTCGAAGCCGCCAACCGCGGCGATTTCAAGGAGCGCGTGGACCTCAACGGCCTCGCCGGCTTCCAGAAGGAAATGGGCGAAGGCCTCAACCAGCTGGCCACTACCACCGGCGGCAGCATCGACGACGTGGTGCGTACGATGCGCGCGATCTCCGAAGGCGATCTCACCAAGACGATCGACAAGGACTATCAGGGCGCTTATGGCGAGATGAAGGAATACGCCAACAACACCGTGCTGAAGCTCTCGATGATCATCAGCGAGGTCAACAGCGCGACCGATTCTCTGTTGAGCGCCGCTGAGCAGGTCAGCACGACCGCGCAGTCGCTGTCGCAGGCCGCCACCGAACAGGCGGCGGGCGTCGAAGAGACCAGCGCCGCCATCGAACAGATGACTGCCTCGATCGCGCAGAACACCGAGAACGCCAAGGTCACCGATACAATGGCGTCCAAGGCGTCGACTGAAGCGGGCGAAGGTGGCGAGTCGGTGAAGGCCACGGTCACGGCGATGAAGCAGATCGCGCAGAAGATCACGATCATCGACGACATCGCTTATCAGACCAACCTGCTGGCGCTCAATGCCGCGATCGAAGCGGCCCGCGCTGGCGAGCATGGCAAAGGCTTCGCCGTGGTCGCCGCTGAAGTGCGTAAGCTGGCCGAGCGCAGCCAGGTCGCCGCGCAGGAAATCGGCACCGTCGCGACGGGCAGCGTGGAGCTCGCGGAGCGCGCCGGCGCCCTGCTCAGCGAAATCGTCCCGAGCATCAAGAAGACTTCGGATCTGGTGCAGGAAATCTCGGCGGCATCGCAGGAACAGTCTTCCGGTGTGGGTCAGATCAACTCGGCGGTCGCGCAGCTCAACCAGACGACGCAGCAGAACGCAGCTTCGTCCGAAGAGCTCGCCGCCACCGCGGAAGAAATGAGCAGTCAGGCCGTGCAGCTTCAGCAGACCATGTCGTTCTTCAAGACCGGCGGCAGGGCGTCTCGAGCAAGCGCGCCCCCGGCTCGCAAGCCCACGGCGGTGAAAGACCAGCAGCGCAAAGTTGCTTCAGCCGCGCCGGTGATGGGCAATCTCGCAGTTTCGGGCAACGAGCCTGATGCATCTCAGTTCGCGAAGTTCAACTGAGCGAGCGCCGCGATGACTCAGGCAAGCACACATCAGGCAACGGCGGCAGCAATGCCGCTGGCGCCCGGCGCGGAAGCGCAGATCAATCAATATCTCACATTCGTCCTGAACGCCGAGACCTTCGCCATCGGCATTCTCTCGATCAAGGAGATCATCGAATACTCGAGCCTCACCGATGTACCGATGATGCCGCCCTATGTCCGGGGCGTCATCAACCTGCGCGGCGCGGTCGTGCCGGTGATCGACCTGGCAGTTCGCTTCGGGCGCGTCTCGGCGCCGGTCACGAAGCGCACTTGTATCGTCATCATCGAAGTGATGGTGAACGCGGAGCGGCAGGTGATTGGTATCGTCGTCGACGCGGTGAACGAAGTGCTCGACATTCCGGCTGCGGATGTCGAGCCGCCACCGGCGTTCGGCACCGGCATCCGCACCGATTTCATGCTGGGCATGGGCAAGGTGCACAACAAGTTCGTCATCCTGCTGGACGTGAACCACGTGCTGGCGTTCGACGAACTCGCCAGCCTCGAGCTGCCTCCTGCCGAGTAAGGACGCGCAACACCAGGTGAATGGATAGCTGGCTGGGAAGAGCTCTCCCAGCCAGCCTCCTGCTGCAATCCGGTGCGATTCGACGTACACTGCCCGCCTCTGGATGCAAATCCAGAGCCCTATGCGCCAATAAACAACCTCTGCATTTCCTACTTGTTTCTCCTGCAGACGTGCACGCCTGTGCGCGGAGGTTGTTTATGTCCCCAGTTATCGTGGCGCGCGACGTCGCGTACGAATTTTCCAATGGGCGCGAGCTGTTCAAGCAGCTGAGCTTTTCCCTGAATGCCACGCGCTGCGCCTTGGTCGGCCCCAACGGCGTCGGTAAAACTTGTCTCGCCCGACTGCTTGCCGGAGAGCTCGAACCGACCCGTGGCGTCATCCAACGTCACGGCTCCGTCTCACTGTTTGCTCAACGCCAGCCCGCCGAGCCCATCGCCGTGGCTGACTATCTTGCAGCCGTCGATGAATGGTCGCTGACGCGAGACCAATTGCTGACAAACATCGATCAGCAAGCGCTGTGCACGACTCTTAGTGGCGGACAGTGGATGCGAGTGCGGCTGGCACGCGCGCTGGACGACGGATTTCTAATTCTCGATGAGCCCACCAATGACCTCGACCGCGAGGGTCGCGAGGCTGTATTCCAGTTTCTTCGTGCACATACGGGCGGCGCATTGCTGATCTCTCACGATCGCGAGGCACTCGAGCTGTGCGATGAGACCCTGGAGCTGTCCAACCTCGGCTTGATGAAATTTGGTGGCTCGTGGTCCGAATACGTCATCGAGAAGGATCGAGAGCGCGCACGCCTCGGCGCGACACTCGATCAAGCGAAACGTGAGCGGGATGCAGCGGTCGCTCATCGCGTCGAGCAGCAGGCTCGGCAAGAGAAGCGCAATCGTCGTGGACAGGCGGCCGCGGACCGCGGCGGCCTGCCAAGAATTCTGGCGGGTGGACGCAAGCGTGCAGCCCAAGTCACCACGGGCAAACGCGACATCGCTTTAGTTGAGCGCGCCGAGACTGCTGTGACGAGGGCACATGAAGCGTTCGCGGATCTGAAGATTGATCCGGTGATGTACGCGGATCTGATGGGCCAGGCACTGCACTCACAGAAACTGATCGCCGAGGCCCGCGACTTCAACATTCGCTTTGGCGATTGGCTCTATCCGCAGGACGTCGATTTCAGCTGGCGCGGCAATGTGAGACTGGCCTTGCAAGGCGCCAACGGTTCCGGCAAGTCCACGCTGCTCAAGGCAATCACTGGCGCACCCTTGATCACGCGCGGTGAATTGAACCGCGGCCCGCTTGTTACCTTATATATCGATCAACATTGCAGCGTGCTCGACGACACCTTGAGCGTGCTCGACAACGTGCGCTCCGTCGCCACCGGCAGCGAAAGCGAAATCCGCACGCATCTCGCTCGCTTTCTATTCACCAAGGACACCGTCTTTCAAAAAGCCAGCACCTTGAGCGGTGGCGAACGCCTCCGCGCCACCCTCGCCCGCGCCCTGCTCGCCACGAGCAAGCCCGAACTCCTGCTCCTCGACGAGCCCACCAACAACCTGGACCTGGCCAACATCGAGTTCCTGGAAACCCTGGTTCGCGAATTCCGCGGCGCACTGATCGTCGTCTCGCACGACCAGCGTTTTCTGGAGAACTGCGGGATGTCGTCGGAGTTCGTGCTGCCGACGGCTCGTTGATCCACTCCCAGCGCGCGTGTCGTTCATACGGCACGCGCGCTCCTGGCAGATTTCCGCGGCACGGACGCCGCGGCGTGCTGCGCGCGGCTGTCCACGGAATCAGCCGCGTAAGCAATCTTGAAACAAACAGCTATTCATCATTTTTGAGCGCACTCATCGATGCATCATCGTAACGGCGGGTTCGCCAATACCGAGCGACTCGCGATGGAGGTGACGGATCACCGCCGAATGGAGCAGTCCATCGATGGGCGTAAATTGGGACTCGGGCCTCATTTACTGGAAGGACCACATCCCCAGTACATCAGAGCGCTACTCGCTCTCTCATTTGCATCCTTTCATCCAGCCATTGAACCTGTCCGCTACCGAGAAGCACCCCAGTCGCAACGTGCAGCTACACGTCTCCTTCGGCCTGCACACATTTACCCGCGCAATACTAGCTTGCGATAGCGATCATCAGTTCTACCGGGACAACAGAGAGGTGCGCAGCTTCTGCGCGAAGAGATATGCAAGCTCGTTTGAGCTGCCACAGATCATTCAAACTCTTGAGCACCGTCGCTGTGAGTTCGCGCGTGGCATGGGCGGCATCATTAACTACGTCACAGTGGAAACGCGGAGAGGCGAGCGCTATGCAGTTTTCTTCGACCTGCGACGATTCAAGAAGGCTGGCGCGGATGCTGTACACCTGATGGTGCAATCGGCGTACGTACTCGATGCCAACAAGCCGGCGCCAGGCCGGGGCCGCATCAGCTTCCATGCCTTGCTGGGCCATATTCTGCGGGGCACAAATCCTCGCCCTCCGCCTTGAACATCGAACCCCAGAAACGCGAAACCCCGCTCGAGGCGGGGCTTCGTCAGTCCGGATCCGCTTACCTGCCACCGGGGCAGACCTCTCGCGAGGCGGGCGTGCACCGGGCCGGCTTTTGTGCACTGGTGGGGAGTGTAAGGCGACCGCCGGAGGAGAACAAGCCGGTTTATTTTATTAATTAGGCAGACCATCTCATTGGTTGCTCCCTACGGACCACCCTCCCAATCGGCTACACTAGTTTGCTATTCTGTGTATCCGTACAGTAACCCAAGCAGGGGACGACGATGAGCGACGCGCAAGGGTTGTCCGAATTTCTCGTCATTTCCAAAGGAACGTGGGATGAAGACAAGTCTCCGGAAGAGATTCAGGCGGCCATCGATGCTTTTTATAAGTGGCACGACGTGCTGGTGGCACAGGGCAAGATGATTTCCGGGCAGCGGCTGCAGCCGGCCAAGAGAGTAGTTTCCAAGCATGGCATCACCGACGGGCCGTTTGCTGAAACCAAGGAAGTGATCGGCGGTTACTGGCATTTTCTGGCAACCACCCTGGAAGAGGCGGCTGCACTGGCCGCGCAGAACCCGTGTCTGGCGTGTGGGCTGAGTTTGGAGATCCGGCCGATCGAGCCGGTGCGCTGTTCCGCGTTCGAGCAGACGACCGAGACGCCGAAGAGCCGCCGGAAGTAACGACCGTCAGCGCGCCGCGAAGTGACCAAGCACCGCCTTGGTCTCGAGGAACTCCTTCAATCCCTCGCGCCCCCACTCGCGGCCGTTGCCGGACTGTTTATAACCGCCGAACGGCGCGTTCATATCGATCGGCGCGCCATTGATATGAATCATTCCCGCGCGCAGCTTGTTAGCTACATGCTGCGCTCGTTCCAGATCCCCGGAATACACATAACCTGCCAACCCGTAGATCGTGTCATTGGCGAGGCGAATGGCCTCCTGCTCGTCCCGGTACGGAATCATCACTAACACAGGCCCAAAGATCTCTTCGCGTGCGATGGTCATCGAGTTGGTGACATCAGCGAAGATCGTCGGTCGCACAAAGTAGCCGCGCGTGAGCTCGTCAGGCCGCCCGAGCCCGCCCGTGACCAGCCTCGCGCCCTCCTCCACACCTCGTTGAATCAATCCCTGAATCTTTTCGAACTGCGCCTTGCTCGCCACCGGCCCCATGGTCGTGGCCGACGCTTTCGGATCGCCAACGACGCAACGCTCGGCCACACTCTTGGCAATTCGCACCGCCTCATCGTAGAGCTTCGCCGGCACTAGCATGCGCGACGGCGCGTTACACGATTGACCGCTATTGGTGAGCATCGGCATCACACCGTTGCGGATTGCTGCGGTCAGATCGGCGTCGTCCAATATGATGTTGGCGGACTTACCGCCGAGCTCCTGTGACACACGCTTCACCGTGTCCGCAGCCATCTTGGCTACCTGGACACCCGCGCGCGTCGATCCGGTGAAAGAAATCATGTCCACATCCGGATGGCGCGCCAATGCCTCACCCACCGTTGGACCATCGCCATCCACGAGATTGAACACGCCCTTCGGCACGCCCGCCTCATCGAGGATCTCGGCGAACACATGGGCACACAGCGGTGCAATTTCACTTGGCTTCAAAACGACCGTACACCCCGTCGCAAGCGCCGGCGCCACTTTGCAGGCGATCTGATTGATCGGCCAGTTCCAGGGCGTAATCAAGCCGCACACGCCGATGGGCTCGCGGCGTACCAAGGTGCTGTCCATCTGCTCTTCGAACTCAAACGTGCGCAGCGCCGTCAACGCCGACATGAAATGGCCGATACCCGCACCGGCCTGAATCTGCACCGCCAATCCCAGCGGCGCGCCCATTTCGTCGGAGATCACCTCGCCCAGGCGCGGCAAATGTTTCTGCATCACCTCGATGATCCGCTGCAGCAAGGCAATGCGCTCTTCACGAGATGACACCGAGAACGACTCGAACGCAATCCGCGCCGCCTTCACGGCTCGATCGACGTCCACTGAAGATCCCAGGCTGATCGCACCGACCGGCCGTTCCGTCGCCGGATTGACGACTTCGAGATCCCGATGCGATGCCGGCGCCACCCAGGCGCCGTCGATATAGAACTGACGGAAATCGTACATGGTTGCCTCTTACTTCGGCGGCATGCGCTGAGCACCGTCGAGACGGATGGTCTCGCCGTTGAGGAAGGGGTTCTCGGCGATCGAGATCACCAGCTGCGCGAACTCCGGCGGCCGCCCCAATCGGGCCGGAAACGGAATCGAAGCGGTCAGTGCCGCTTGTAACTGTTCATTGAGCTCGCCACCCAGCATCGGCGTTTCAAACACACCCGGCGCTATAGTCACGACACGTATGCCCACGCGTGCGAACTCACGGGCCAACGGCAGCGTCATGCCCACGACACCGGCTTTCGATGCCGAATATGCCGGCTGTCCGATCTGACCATCAAACGCCGCGATGGACGCGGTGTTCACGATCACCCCTCGTTCACCGCCATCGAGCGCATCCGCATTCTGCAAACGCGCGGCCGCGAGGCGGATGATGTTGAACGTGCCGACCAGATTCACATTGACGATGCGCGAGAACTCCGCGAGCGACAGCGGCCCGTCACGCCCCACAGCCTTCCCCGGTCTGCCAATGCCAGCGCAGTTGACGATGACGCGCGCCACGCCGTTGCGCTGCTCTGCTGATTCGATCGCGCGGACCGTGCTCGCCTCATCGGCAACGTTGCACACTTCGGCATGACAGCCAAGCGCCTTCGCCTGCGCTGCCAGCGTCGTCTCGTTCAAGTCGAGTAACGTGACTTTGGCTCCCGCCTTCAACAAAGCCGCGGCGGTCGCGGCTCCGAGGCCGGATGCGCCGCCCGTGACAATCGCTCCATGACCCGCTAAATGCATTCGAGCAACTCCGATTAAGCTGTGTGAGGCGGCTGCACGATGGCTTTGATCGCCAGGCCGCTGGCGCACGCCGCGGCCGCTTCGTTGAGCTGCGCCAGATTGAAATAGGAAACCAGCCGATCGAACGGAAACTGTCCAGCGCGCCACCAATCGATCAACTGGGGAATGAATCGATGCGGCACGCTGTCACCCTCAGTGACACCCCGCAGCGTCTTGCCGTACAGAAAGCCATTCATGTGAAACTGCGCTTCGGCCTGGTGACCAGCGACACCCAGCGACGCACACGCGCCACAAGCTCGCAGACTATCTACTGCTTGCCTCAGCACGACCGGCGAACCGGTACACTCGACGCTGTAGTGAACCCCGCGCCCCTTCGTGATATTTCGAATCGTCGCGAGGGCATCATCGACCTGAGCATTGATGGTGGCGGTCGCACCCAGCTCCGACGCGATTCCCAACCGTCCGGCGTTCCTGTCGATCGCGATGATCGTCGCGCATCTGGCGATGCGAGCGGCCATGATTGCCGACAAGCCGACGCTGCCCGCCCCGAAGATCGCGATACTGTCGCCGCGTCTCGGCTTCAGCACATTGATGACGGCACCAGCGCCCGTCTGCATGCTGCATCCAAGCGGCCCCATCAGCTCCAGCGACACATCGGTCGGCACACGGATCGCGTTCGACTCCAGCACGAGCGCGTGCGTGCTGAACGCACTCTGTCCGATAAAGCGAGCAAAGAGCGACTGACCCTCTTTGTCTCTCGCTAGCGCACTGCCATCCGGACGCACGCCGCCAAAGTTGAGGCGAGCGTTCCGCGTGCAGTACGCCATTCGATCATCCTGGCAGTACTCACAATCGCCACAGTATGCATACGAAAGCACGACTGCATCGCCGGGCCGCAATCGCGTCACGCCCGCGCCCACTTGCTCGACGATGCCGGAACCTTCGTGCCCCAGAATCGCAGGCAGCTTGAACGGCAGCTCCTGGTCGCGCGCACTCAGATCCGTATGGCACAGGCCGCAGCCGACGATGCGCACCAACACCTCGTGCTCCCGAGGTGCGTCGATCTCGATCTGTTCGATCTCGAACGCACCCGGGCGACGGACAACGGCGGCAGTGGCAGCTCGCATTCGGATCCCACCAGCTCACGCCCGACTAGAACGACATCCGCAGTGTCACGCCGTAAGTGAGCGGCGCGGAGACGTAGCCGTTGGCGTCCGCTCCTTGCAGTGGCGAATTGAAGTGCTGAGTCACGTAGCGCTGATCGGTGCAGTTCTGACACCAGGCCGTCACGGACCAGGCGTTGTCCGGCGATTTCAAACCGATGTTGAAATTCAGCTCGGTCTGCGCATCCCGCATGAGATCGTTGGAGGTGTTCGTGTATTGCTCACCCGTATGAGTGGCAGCGACGCGCCCGATGAGCGAGAGGCTGTTGCTCAAAGGCTGATCGAGATTCAGCGAGATGTTGGCCGCCAGTTCAGGTGCCTGCGCAAACTCACGACCCGACAGATTGAGAATCGACGCAGACTGACCGAACTCCGCCTTCGCGAGCCAGGTGGCGTCCAGACCGAGCGTCAATGTGTCTGTCAGCGAGTAGCTGTTTTCTGCTTCGAGTCCATACACGGTGGCTTCTGGCGCATTCACGATCGTGAACTGCGTGCCCAGGAACTGCGCGACCTGCAGGTCTTTCATCTCATCGTAGAACGCAGCGAAGTTGCTACGCGCGCGACCACCGGCGTACTGGGTCTTGAGACCCACTTCGAAACCATCGACATACTCCGGCTTGTAGCGCGGATCGAGCGGCACGGCGCCTGCAACTTCGGCGGGATTGTTGGCTCGCGTGCCCGCAGCGGTGTTGTCGATGTTGACGCCGCCAGCTTTGAAACCCCGGCTGTAACTCACGTAGCCCATCACATCCGGCGTGAATTGATACTGTAGACCCAGCGTTCCGGTAACTGCCTCATCTTCTTGCCTGGCGCTGTACTCGGGACCCGGCTGGACACTCAACAACCGGAACGCGGCGTTCGGCAGCGGCGTGAAGTAGAAGCGCCGGAACGCGCCGGTCTTGTCTTCGCGCGAATAGCGGGCACCGACGATCAGCTTCAAAGGATCGCTGAGCGCGATGCTCCAATGCGTGAATGCGGCGTATGAACGGCTGCTCGCCGGCAGAACCGCGTCGCTCCACAAACCCTCCGGCGCAGCCGACGTACCCGGCGGCAGACCAGCCTGCGCCGCGAACAGCACATCGAAGAACGCCTGCGCTTGATTGCCCCACAACAGCTGGTGAGTAGCGTCGATGTCCTCGTCGGCGAAGTACGCGCCGACGACATAGTCCGCCGCAGCGAGCGTGCCGTTGTATGTGAGCTCCTGCGAGAAGAAGTCAGTGCGGAAGCTTTCATTGATAGTGAGGATATTGGCGCCGGTGAAGTCGGCGTCCATACCGTCCTGCTTGATCTTCCAGCTGCGATAGGCCGTGACCGAGTGCAGCGAATTGCCGTCGCCGAGCTCCCAGTCAGCCTGCAACACGACCCCTTTATCGGTGAGATCCTGGCGCGTGTCGTTGCTCAGCACCTGCTCGTAATCATCGAACTTCGGAGACGGCGGGTTCAAGCCGCGAGCACGGATGAGTGTGTCGATGAAGGGCTGCAGAGGGCCATCCACATCATCGACCTGTCCATAACAGCAGTTGCTCTTCTCCTCGGAGTAATCGGCGATCAATCGCAAAGTCAGCGACTCAGTGGGCTCAATCAGCAACTGCGCCTTGGCGGCGCGCGGTTTGCGTTCGTTATAGGAGTCGCCCGTGTTCGGGTTCTCGATGAAGCCATCTGCTTCGGACCACAACGCCGCGACACGCGCAGCCGCGCGGTCACCCAGGGGAATGTTCACGACGCCCCGTGCGAGCAAAGTGTCGTAGTTGCCGTACGTCAGCTCGAAATTGGACTCGACATCGCCCAAAGTCGGTCGAGTGCTGTTGATGAGCAGCGCACCGGCGGAAGTGTTCTTACCAAACAGGGTGCCCTGCGGACCGCGCAGCACTTGCAGACCGTCGATGTCGAGCCAGTTCTGCAGCGCCTGGCCGGCGCGCGTGCGGTACACACCATCGACGAACACGCCGACGGCGCCTTCAAACGCCCGGCTGTTGCCGACCGTGCCGATGCCTCGAATTCGGATGTTGGCGCTGTTGGCTGCGCTGTTGCTGCTATCGAATGAAATGCTCGGCGAGATCTGTTGAACGTTGGCGATGTTCTCGACTCGCGCGGCTTCGAGCGCTTCCGCCGTCACGGCGGTCACAGCGACCGGCACTTCTTGTAGATTTTGCGCGCGACGCTGAGCGGTGACGATGACCTCTTCGGTGTGTATTCCGGCGCTCTGGTTCGTGTTCGCAACCTTCGATTCTTGCGCAACCGCAGTCCCCGCCACGGCCAGCATGACCGCCAGCGACCCGCCCACCCGCTTGTACCCCAACTCGATAGTCATCGTTTTCCCCCCGACTCTTATAGATCTGGCGCAAGCATGGACCCGGGGCGGGTCGGACCGACTCGTCGGATCTGACGATCTGCGATCAGGGAATGAGGTTCAGCTTGCGGGCCACGGCGATGGCCTGGGTGCGGTTGTGCACCCCGAATTTGGCGTTGATATTGCGTAGATGGGTGCGCACGGTCGTCTCCGACACGAACAGTCGACCGGCGATCGCAAGATTCGACAGCCCTTCGGCCAGCAGTCGCAGGATTTCCAGCTCCTTGCGGGTCAACGCCTCTGTGGCACCCGGCGCGGGGGTCGGCGCTTCGACCTTCTCGGTGCGTTGACCGGCGAGGCGCTTCAGGTATTCGGCCAGATTCGCGGTCTCGTCGAGCTCGTTCTGTTGAGCCAGTGACAAACGCTGCAACAATCGCTGCATGGGCTCGCCTTCATCGAGGAAGATGCGCACGAAGCGTTCGCGCGCCCCTAAACGCAGCGCGTCGCGGGCCATCCGTAGCGCCGCTTTCGAGTTGCCCGACTTGTCCAGCGCGAGCGCCAGCAGAATGCGGAGCTTCAACGCCCGACGATGGCGCTTGGCATTCTCGGTGCGCTCCAGCTCCTGCTTGAGTTGATTCACTGCTTCGTCGGCAGCGCCGCTGTGAATCATCAAACGCAGCTGGCCTTCCAGCAACGTATCCATGTCGTTGCCGAACAGCGCACGCGACATCACCGGCGTCCAATCCACCGCCGCACGGGCTCTTTGCAGCGCTTCGCGAGCGCTCTTCGCATCATTGCGCCACAACGCGAGCCGTGCCCGCTCCAGCTGCGCATTCGCTACCAGACGCGGCAGGCTCATGCGATGACCGAAACATTCCATCTCGGTAACGGCCAACAGCGCGCGATCGTGATCGCCAGCATGATGAGCGATGCGCGCCAGGCTGCGATGGCCGCAGATCAGATGATCTGTCATGCCCAGCTCCTGCATCAGCGGCACATACACGCTCAGCAAGCGTTCCGCCTCTGTCAGCTCGTCCTGTTCGTACAGAACTTCAGCGAGCAGGATGCCAGCCATGGCATTGCCATTCGTATCGATGAGGAACTTGCGCGAGCCCACCGCAGACGAATGCTTGAAGCGTGCAGTCGCCTGCCTGAGGCGGCCATGCAGCAGGTCGATCGCACCTTCCACACACTGCGCGAAAATCGTCATGAACGGACCCGCCGGCGCATCCTGCTGCACCCGACTGCGATCGAGCAGCTCACGAGCGCTCGTGTACTTGCCCATAATCATGTGCAGGTTTGCGAGTGAGGTGCGCAGGATACTGAAAGGAAAGACCTGCTCCGCAGTGACCTGCTCGAGCGCGCCTTGTGCGGCGTCATAACCTTCATCAAAGCGATCGAGCATCGTCAGCAGCATCGGCCGCAAAGCGAGCGCATGCACTTCCAAATGCTGAGGCAGCGGCCCTTGCGCCTCGATGCGTTTGAGCATCTGCATGGCTTCCTGCCCGCCTCGCGTGAATGACAGCGACCACGCGTGCATCAATCGCAGATGCGGCCAGTTCGCCAGTTCCTGCGGCGGCACCGAATCCAGCAATCGCGCCAGCAGTCGGATGCGTCCGCCTTCCAGCAGCTGCTCGGCAATGCGTTCCAACATCGGCAACGCATAATCGAAATCCGCCGATGCGAGCGCATGTTCGACCGCTGGGACCGGACGATTCTGCGCGTCATACCATCGAGACGCGGCTCGATGCAGATTGGGAATGTCCTGCGGATACTGACGCTCCAGTTGAGTGCGCAGAAAGCCGGCAAACAAGCTGTGATATCGAAACCACTCGCCGTCTTCGCTGATCCGCTGCACGAACAGATTCGAGCGTTGCAACGATTCGAGAATCTCGCGGCTATCGCGTTGACCGCGCACCGCGTCGCAGAGCTGTGCGTTGAAATGATGAAGCACACTGGTGCGAACCAGGAACTCACGCACGCTCTGGCTCTGCTGCGCCAAAACTTCCTCGGCGAGATAGTCCGCAACCAATGCGTTCGAACCCGAGAAATGCGAGACCAATTCCATTGAGCGATCGCTGCGCTCTAGCGCCAGCGACGCGAGCCACAACGCGACCGGCCATCCTTCGGTCGCACCTTGCAGCCGCGCGATGTCGGCCCCCGGCACGTTCAAGCCGCGTTTGTCGCGCAGATAGTCGCCGGTCTCGGCAACGGAGAATCGAAGCTGCATCGGATCGATCACCAGCAACTGACCGCGTGCCAGCAGTCGTGGCGCGCCGATATCCAGCATGGTCCGCGAGCCGATCACGATGCGGCAGCCTTCGGGCAGGTTCTCGATCACCTGTCGCAACACCGCCAGAGAGGCCGCGTTCTGTAACGACTCGGCGTCATCGACAAACAGCACAAAGGGCGCGGGCGTGCAGGCAATGCGTTCCATCAGATCGAGCGCGACCACACCGGCGGCCTCATCGTTCTCCGGCTCGGTGCCGGGCGCGACGCCGCTGAGCAATTTGTCGAACGACGCGTCGAGGAAGGCGAGAAAGCGCCCGACGTCGTTGTCGGCCGCATCGACGGTCAGCCAGGTGGTGGTGACACCCTGCGCACGCAGGCCGTCCATGACTTGCAGCATCAACGTGGTCTTGCCGAACCCGGCCGGCGCTTGAATCAGCACCACCGTCTCGCCACCGGCACGGCACACGCGTTCCTGCAATTCCTTGCGTTGAATCTGCGAAGCGGGCAGCGTCGGTGGCGTGGTTTTCGCCAGCAGCAAATGATTGCGCACGCCCGAGACGAAGTCAGAACGATTTTTCGGCAATCCCACGTACATCTATCGACCCGCGGCCGCAGGCTCACCGCGCAGCGACCACCCCCCTGATGAATCGACTCGATTTTGCGTAATTCGTCGTCCGCCCAGTTGAGCGGGTTTGGCCGCGGCTGCAATCGTCAGTTCCGACGAAGTGTCGCGCCGGCCGCTGCCTAGAATACGGGATCGTTGCCTCCAACGTATCGCCCCGAGGAATCGATCATGCCAGAAGCTTACATCGTTGCCGCCGTTCGCACCGCAGGCGGGCGCAAGGGAGGACGCCTGTCCGGCTGGCATCCGGCCGACCTTGCCGCGCAGGTGATCGACGCGCTCGTGGCTCGCGCCAAGGCACCGAGCGATGCCATCGACGACGTCATCATGGGCTGCGTCAGCCAGGTCGGCGAACAGGGCTTCAACGTTGCACGCAACGCCGTGTTGTCCTCGTGCTTGCCCGAAAGCGTGCCGGGCACTTCCGTCGATCGCCAATGCGGTTCCTCGCAACAGGCGATTCACTTCGCGGCTCAGGCCGTGCAGGCCGGCTCGATGGATGTGGTGATTGCCGCTGGTGTCGAGAGCATGACGCGCGTGCCCATGGGCCTGTCTGTGTCGCTGCCTCAGAAGCACGGATTCGGGTTTTATGTCAGCCCGGCCATGCAGGCTCGCTATCCCAACGTGGAGTTCAGCCAGTTTCTGGGCGCGGAAATGATGGCGCGCAAATATGACTTGTCGAAGGACCAGCTGGATGAGTACGCGCTCAAGAGCCATCAGCTCGCAATTGCGGCGACCCAAGCTAAAGCGTTCGACAACGAGATCGTGCCGGTGCAAGTCCGCCGCGCACCGGTAACGGTGCCGAGCGGCGAAGTCGTGACGCCCGCAGCGACCGAAGACCTGCACACGACCGACGAGGGCATCCGCTTTGACGCCAGCATCGAGGGCATTCGAGGAGTGAAGCTGCTTGCCGAGGATGGACGCGTAACCGCCGCGACGGCGAGCCAGGTGTGTGATGGCGCCGCCGGCATCATGATCGTCAACGAGCGCGGCTTGAAGAAGCTCGGGGCGACACCGCTGGCCCGCATTCATCACATGAGCGTCATGGGTCATGATCCCGTCATCATGCTGGAGGCACCGCTGCCCGCCACTCAGAACGCAATCAGGAAAGCCGGCCTGAGCATCGACGCTATCGATCTGTTCGAAGTCAACGAGGCGTTCGCGCCAGTGCCGCTGGCCTGGTTGAAAGTGACTGGCGCAGATCCGGCGCGGCTCAACGTGCATGGCGGCGCCATCGCGCTCGGCCATCCGCTGGGCGGCTCGGGTGCAAAGCTGATGACGACGCTCGTGCATGCGCTCCATCGTCGTGACAAACGCTACGGACTACAGACCATGTGCGAAGGCGGCGGCATGGCCAATGTGACGATTGTCGAACGCCTCTGAGGCGCTCGTAGCGATGCGTCGAGCGGTCTCAGCCGCTCGATGCCCACTCCGCCCAACCATCCAACGCCTCGATCTGCTCGCCGTTCGCGCGCAGTGGATTGATCTCCAACGACACCAACTCCGAACCCAACGCCAGGGCCGCATCGCCCAATGCAACGATGACGCTGGCAAGGGCGTTGCGATCGACGGCAGGCGTGCCGCGGAAGCCATTCAACAATGCTTTGCCTCGCAGCTCATCGAGCATCGCGAGCGCATCGGCTTGCGAGATTGGCAACAGCCGCAGGCTCGTATCGCGCAACGCTTCGACCCAGACACCGCCGAGACCGACAGTGATCACAGGCCCCCATTGCGGATCGCGCATCGTGCCGACGAACAGCTCAACACCTGCGTCGCGCATCGGTCCGACAGACACGCCTTCGATGCGAGCCTGAGGGCCTGCCTTGCGGGCGCTCGTCAATATTTGCTCGTACGCCGCCGCGACGTCATCGTCGCCCGTGACGCCCAGCATCACACCGCCAACCTCGGTCTTATGAGGAATGTCGGGGGACACGATCTTGAGCGCGACTGACGAGCCGAGCGCACGAGCATGACGGACGGCCTCGTCCGCACTGTTGACCACTCTGGCAGGAATGACCGGCACACCGCGACGCTGCAGGTACTCGAGCACCTGGCGTTCTGATCGCGGTTCCTCCCTCGACATGCACCCGCTTTGCAGAACGGACAAGTCTCGACATGACAGCTCGCGCGCAAGCCTCGACCACTCGATCGCGCGCGCCACCGCTCGAATGCCGTGCTCCACGCCGCAGGGAAGATAGTTACAACCCGTGATATCGATGATCTCTTCGCTCAACTCGCTGAAGGGTCGCACGGTATGGCTGATCAGCAGCGTCGGTCGGCTGGCGCGAGCCTGTGCTGTGGCGACACCAGCGAGCAGCTGCCGCAACAGTTTGCTGTCATCTGCGGTCGCCGAAGCCACATCCAGAACAGCGACCACCGCCGCGAACTCGGGTTCGTCCGTCATGGCATCCAGCGATTTCTCCAACAACGACGGATCGAGTAACGCGCCGCCAGTCACGTCCAGTGGGTTGTGTGGCGTTCCAAAGTTCGGCAACGCTGCCGCCAGCCGCGCTGAGGTAGCGGACGATAACGCCGGCAAGCTCACACCCGCATCGGCAGCGCGATCGGCGGCGATCTCACACAAGCCACCGGACAACGAAATCAATCCCAATCCACCCGCTGGCAGCCTGCCCCATCGAGCCAGCACTTCGGCGGTGAGAATCAAATCTTCAAGCGATGTAACGCGCACGAGGCCGAAGCGACGACAAACGGCGTCGAACACGCGATCGTCACCGACCAGCGAGCCAGTGTGTGCCTGCGCCGATCGAACCGTGACCTCGCTGCTGCCGATCTTGAGCACCACGACCGGTTTGCCGGCTTGCGAAGCTCGCAGGCAGGCACGCGCGAACGCAGGAGCATCCCGCACTGATTCGAGGAACAGCGCGATCGACCGGGTGGCCGGATCATCGACCAGATAATCGATCACCTGCGCGACACCGACGCCCGCCTCGTTACCCGTGGATACCATGTAGGTGAGCCCGATGCCCTGCCACTGCGCGAAATAGGACATCTGCGCAGCCAAGGCGCCGCTTTGAGAGATGATCGCGATCTTCGCATTGCGCGCACGTTGCGGCCGCAAGCTCACGGTCCATACCGGCGCTTTGCTCGTGTAATTCACGAACCCGAGACAGTTCGGTCCGAGCAATGAGATGCCGTGATCGCGAGCCAGGCTCGTCAGCCGGCCTTGCAACTCACGCCCCGCAGCACCGGACTCGGCAAATCCAGCACTCAGGATAATGGCGTTGCGAATGCCTGCTACACTCAGCTCGGGCAACGTATCAAGCAGCGCCTCTGATGGAACCATCAGCAGCGCGACATCCACCGGCTCGCCAATCTCTGCAATCGTGCTGACGGCCGGGTGCCCCAGCACCTCGCCGCCCTTCCGATTGACCAGGAACAGCTTGCCGTCATAGCCGAGCGTGGCCAGATTCGCGAACGCAGCGCGTGTCCAGACGGAGCGTTCGGTAGCGCCCACGAATGCGATGGAACGCGGCGAGAACAATGCGGCAAGTGGATGTGACATGCAGTCGCCAGTCGCTCGCCTCAAGATTCCCAGATCACGGGCTGCGCGAGCTCGCGCCACCGCGTCGCCTGGGCGAGATAGCGGTTCTCGATCTGACTCCGACGGATTTTCATGGTGGGGGTGAGCATGCCGCTCTCAATGGTCCAGGGCTCCCTGGCCACGACCATGTAGTCCACCCGCTCGTGGTCTTCCAACGAAGCGTTCACTTGTTCCAGCAGCGTCGCCAGTTCGCGATCCAGTTGCGCGTGGATCGTTGCGTCTGCTTGCGCCTGACGATATTTATCCGCCGCGATCATGAGCAGCGCGAACGGCTGCGGCTCGCCGTGACCCGTGACGCAAATCGCCTCGACGAACGGATGCGCGCCCAGCCGATTCTCGATCGGCACTGGCGCGACGTATTTGCCCTTGCTGGTCTTGAACAGTTCTTTCACGCGTCCCGTGATACGCAGCCGGCCGGCCTCATCCAGCTCACCGCGATCGCCGGTGTGGAAGAAACCATCAGACGTGAAGCACTGCTTCGAATCGTCTGCCGCGCGGTAGTAACCGAGCATCTGCCCCGGGCTTTTCACCAGCACTTCGCCGTCCTCGCCGAGCCGACACTCGACCCCAGGTAGCGGCACGCCAACATAGCCAGGGCGCACGTCGTCACGCGGGCTCGCATGGGAAGTCGCGGCATTCTCGGTCATGCCGTAGACCTCGATCAGATCCAGCCCCAGCTCGCGATACCACGAAAGAATCTGTGCCGGCAACGGCGCAGCGCCGGTGAATCCCAGCGTCGCCGCATCCAGCCCCAGGCTTGCCAGAATGTTTTTCTTGGCGATCGGGCCCTGCACGGGATCGGCAAATATCACCTTCTGCTTTTCCGGCGGCACCTGCTGATTCACGGCCTGATAGAACTTGGTCCACAAGCGCGGCACCGAGAAGAATCGCGTCGGACGCGCGCGCTTCAGGTCCGCCGCAAATGTTTCCAAGCCGAGATTGAAGAACGCCTGGAAGCCGAACACGATCGACGGCACCTCCAGAGCGACGCGCTCAGCGATATGCGCGAGCGGCAGATACGACAGCATGCGGTCATCGGGGCTCGTGCCCCACAACGGCGCGGTTGTCAGGCAGGGCGCGGTCAAGGAGTTGAAGCTGTGCATCACTCCCTTGGGTTGACCCGTCGTTCCCGACGTGTAGATGATGGTCGCCAATGCGTGCCTGTCGCGCTCGACTGACCTGGCCAGAGGCTCTCGACCCGCAATGAGATCTTCCCATCGCATGCTCACAGTCGATGGCGCCATCGGCAATCCGATCTTCGGCAGTGAGACCGGCAGAACTCGCTGGACGTCGTTCCAACTATCCGTCACACCATCGACTCGCCCGATGAAGATCAGGCGAGCATCGCAGTGACGCAGCACATAGTCGGCCGTCGATGAGCTCGCGCTCGGATACAGCGGCACACTCACATGCCCCGACATCCAGATCGCCAGATCCGCCATGATCCAGTGCGCGCAGTTCTTACCGTAGATCGCAATGCTGCTGCCGGCGGGCAACCCGAGCGAATGCAGATGTGCCGCCATGCGCCGGGCCTCATCCCAAACGCGCGCCCAGCTGTATTCGACGACCGTGCCGTTCGGCAGCGGTTGGGTGAGATAGGTGCGGTCGGGCGTGGTACGGGCCCAATGTTCCAGACGCTCCAACATCACAGCGTCCTCGCAATCAGTTCCTTCATGATCTCGTTGGTGCCGCCGTAGATCCGACTGGCACGGTTGTCGATGAAGGCGCGCGCGATCGGGTATTCGAGCATGTAGCCGTAACCGCCGTGCAATTGCACGCACTCATCGACGACATGACACACCAGCTCCGAAGCCGTGAGCTTGGCAGTGGCCGCCGCTTCGGGACTCAATTGATGCTCCAACACCAATTCGAGGCAGCGATCCACGAACACCTGGGTCACGGCAATCTTCGCTTTCAGATCGGCGAGCTTGAAGCGCGTGTTCTGATACTCCGCGACGGATTTGCCAAACACCTTGCGCGTACGCGTGTAGTCGACGGTCCAGTTGAGCGCAGCCTGGGCCGACGCGATGGAAAGAATGGCGATGATCAGTCGCTCCCAGCCGAGCTCTTTCATCAGCTGTGGGAATCCTTGACCCTCCACGCCGCCGAGCAGATTGGAGCGCGGCACCCGCACGTTCTCGAAGAACAACTCGCAAGTGTCCTGCGCCTTCATGCCCACCTTCTTCAAAGGCGCGGCCTTGGTGAAGCCGGGTCGTCCGTTCTCGACCAGGATCAGGGAAATGTCCTTGGAACCGGAGCCCGAGTTGCCGGTCTTCGCGACCACCACGACGATGTCGGCGAGATAGCCGTTGGTGATGAAGATCTTGTTGCCGTTGATGACGTAGTCGTCGCCGTCGCGCTCAGCCCGGGTTTTCACCGCCTGCAGATCTGAGCCTGTGCCTGGCTCGGTCATTGCGATGGCCCCGATCGCCTCGCCGCTTGCCATCTTCGGCAGCCACGTGCGCTTCTGCTCTTCGGTGCCGAAGTTCAGGATGTAGTTCGCGACGATGTCCGAATGCACCGAGAAGCCGGGACCGGTGACGCCGGCATAGCTCTGCTCTTCCATGAGCACCGTGCTGAACAGGCGATCGCCGCCCATGCCGCCGTATTCCTCCGGAACAGTGAGACACAGAAATCCCAGCTCGCCTGCACGCCGCCAGATATCGCGGTCGACATGTTGCTGCTCCTCCCAGCGCGCGTGGTGCGGCACGCATTCCTCGTCCAGGAAGCGCCGGACATTCTTGCGGAACTCATCGTGATCGGCAGTAAAGATGGTGCGAGCGAGCATGATTGCCTCAGTAATACTTCCGTCGTTCACGCGCCATGGAGCGCAGCATCGGCGTGGCTTGATATTGCGGCCCGAGGGCAGCGTAACGCTCCGACAGCTCGATCACCCGATCCAGCCCGAGCCAGTCGGCGTACTTGAGCGCTCCCCCAAGGTACGAAGGTAAACCCACGCCGAGCAGTAGCGCCATATCCAGTTCGGGGGCGCTGGCCACCACGCCCTCTTCCAGGCAGCGGGCCGATTCGAGGAGCAGCGGCAACATCATGCGTTCGACGATGTCGGCGTCGCTGAACGATTGCGGGCCTTGGCTTTGTACGTCCTGCAACAGCACGTGAGCCACCGGATCCGGGTGCTTCATGGGCTTGCCGGTGGCGCTGGTCTCATAGCGATAAAAGCCCAGGCCGTTCTTCTGGCCCAGGCGGCCGTGCGCGACCATGAGCTGCAACGGATCTTTCCAGGTCCGGCGCAACCGTTCAGGAAACCCGGCACAAATGATCTCGGCGACATGCACACCGGTATCCATGCCGACCACATCGTTGAGATAGGCCGGTCCCATGGGCCAACCGAACGCTTCCATCGCCGCGTCGATCTGCTCGTAGTCCGCGCCATCGGCAAGCAAACGTCCGAATGCCTGCATGTACGGCGTGAGGATTCGGTTGACCAGAAAGCCCGGCCCATCGCGCACGACAATCGGCGTCTTGCCCATCGAGAGTGCGTAACTCACGACCGTCCCAACTGCAGCGTCGCTGGTCCTGGCGCCGCGAATGACTTCAACCAGCGGCATCATCGGCACCGGATTGAAGAAATGCATGCCCACGAAATTCTCGGGCCGCTGCAGCGGCGCGGCGAGGTCATCGATGCGCAGGCTGGAAGTGTTGGACGCAATCACCGCATCCGGTCGGACGTTCTGCTCCAACTCTCGCAGCACCTGATGCTTGATCTGCAGATTTTCGACGACCGCCTCAACGATCACGTCCGATGTGTTGAAATCCTGGTAGGTCAATTGCGGGACGATCGACGCGAGTACGCCGTCGGCCTGAACTTGCGCGAGTCGGCCCGCCGTCACTTGTTTGTTGAGCAACTTGCGCGCCTCGCCGATGCCAAGATCGAGCTGGCCTTGCGCGATGTCCTTCATCACGACAGGAATGCCGCGGCTCGCGCTGGTGAAAGCGATTCCGCCGCCCATGATGCCCGCGCCAACGACCGCGGCTCGCTGCACTCGACGGCCGCTGCTCGCGTGCCGTTTAGCCGTCTTTTTTACCTGCTGTTCGCTTAGAAAGATCTGCACCAGCGAACCCGCCGCCTGGGTCTTCGCGATCCTGGCGAATGCAGCGGCTTCAGCGGCGAGCGCGGCATCTCTGTCCAGCGTCATGCACTCGTGCAGCAGGTCGAGCGCAGCTTGAGCGGCAGGCTGATGCTTGGGCATGCGTGCGATGAGTGTTCGCTTCGCCTCCGCAAACACTGCGCTTACATCCGTACCTGCGGTATTCACGGGACCCAGCTTGGCCGACCGACGCGCGCGCCAGTCGAGTTCGCCACGGGCCGCTTGATTCAGAACCTCTAGTGACGTTTCACGCAGAGACTCGGGTGATGCCAGGAAATCGACGACTCCGGCCTTCTCCGCCGCGGACGCTTTCGACGACTCGCCACCAACGATCCAGCGAATGGCGACTTCGATGCCAGCAACCCGAGGGAGTCGAACCGTGCCGCCAAAACCCGGAAACAAGCCAAGCTTCACTTCCGGCAGTCCGACCTGAGCGTCCTGCGCCATCACCCGATAATCGGCCGCAAGTGCAGCTTCCAGTCCGCCACCAAGCGCGAAACCGTTGATTGCAACGACGACCGGCACCGGCAGCGCTTCCAGCGCATGAAACACGCGATTGGATGCCATGTTGCTCGACATGACTTCCTGCTGTGGCTTGCTGAACAACGCACCAAAACCGCCGATGTCGGCGCCGACGATGAATGACTGCTTCGCGCTGGTGACCAACACACCGCGCAACCCATCATGCGCACTGATCGCCGTTATCGCCTGCTGCAATTCACTGACGGTACGTTTGTCGAACTTGTTGATCGCGTCTTCGTGGCGATCGAAACACAGTTCAACAAGGCCGTCCTCGATCGCACTGACACGAATCGACTCGCCCTGGAACATTGGAATCTGCCTCTCCTCGCGCTCGCGCGCTCAATGAAAACAAGCGGTGACGTGCCGCAGCCGCTCGCGGCATTCGCTCACCATGCGCTCAATGAGTTCGGCGCACGTCGGCACGTCGTCGATCAAACCGACGACCTGGCCGGCCGCAATTACGCCGCCATTCGGATTGCCGACAACGAGTGCTTCGCGTCCGCGCTGGCCCGCGACCAGATGCCGGATGTCGTCGAACTGACAGCCCTTCGCCTCGGCCGCGACCACTTCCTCCGAGATCGTATTTCTGAGCACGCGAGCGGTGTTGTGCAGGGTACGAAAGATCAGGCGTGTGTCGCGTTCGCTGGCCGCGACCAGTGCCTGTTTGATGTTGTCGTGTATTGGCGCTTCACGGGTGGCACAGAAGCGAGTGCCCATGTTCACGCCGTCAGCACCCAGCGTCAGCGCGGCGGCCATGCCACGCCCGTCACCGATGCCGCCAGATGCAATGATCGGCACCGACAGTCGGCGCGCAGCGGCGGGAATGAGCACCATGCCGCCAACGTCGTCGTCACCGGGATGGCCGGCGCACTCGAACCCATCGATGGAAATGGCATCGGCACCATGCTTCTGTGCCGACAACGCATGTCGCAACGACACGCACTTGTGGATGACCTTGAGTCCCGCCGCCTT
Source organism: Steroidobacter cummioxidans (assembly GCF_003104955.1). Classification (NCBI taxonomy): domain Bacteria; kingdom Pseudomonadati; phylum Pseudomonadota; class Gammaproteobacteria; order Steroidobacterales; family Steroidobacteraceae; genus Steroidobacter; species Steroidobacter cummioxidans. Next base: position 89,889 of record NZ_LSRW01000003.1, read on the forward strand.
CGCAACCGCGATGAACTCCGGTGGCACCTTGCCCGCCGTTTCGATGGCCGCGACCTGGGCGCGCACGATCGTGTCGAGATAGCGCTCGTACGGCGGCGGATTGATCGTCGGCAGCATGGTGAGATTCACGCCGAATGGCCGATTGGTCAGCGTTCGGCACTTGCCGATTTCTTCCCACAACGCTTCGGGCGTCGGCTGGGTCAGTGCCGTGATGATGCCGAAGCCGCCGGCATTGGAAACCGCGGCGGCGAGCTGTGCCGTGCCGACCCACATCATCCCGCCCTGGACGATGGGATACGTGCTGCCCAGCATGTCGGTGATGCGCGTGCGCAGAGGATCCCCCGGTTCTTCATGTTTCGGTGCGGTCAAGCTAGGGGTCGGGGGGAGGAGCACGCCTCGTCGGTTCTGACGATTTTCGGCGTCTGGCCGCCGTGCACGATGAGCTGCACAGTTAAGGCTCGAGCATGGCAATCGTTTCACCGCATCGAATTCCCGTCATCGTCGGCGTCGCCGACGTCATCGACCGGCCAGCAGCTCTGGCGCAAGCTCGCGAGCCAGCGACATTGATGGTCGATGCACTGCTGGGCGCTTTGCAGGACGCGGCCGGTGCCGCGGCTCCAGCGTTGCTCACCGCGCTGGATTCGCTCAATATCGTGGCCGAACACTCCTGGCCGTACGACGAACCCAGCGACGTGGTCAGCGCCCGGATCGGTCACATGCCGAAGCGCTGCATTTACGGTACTGCTGGCGGCGAATCGCCGGTTCGTTTCATTCACGAAGCAGCATTGCGGATCGCTGCCGGTGATAGCGTCGTCGCTGCCGTCGTCGGCGCGGAGTCGCAGCACTCCGTCGCCGCTGCCAGCAAACAATCGATTCAGTTGCCCTGGTCGCCGCGCGGTTCGAATGCCGGTCTGCTACGCGGGAAGGACCTGTGTCATCCCATCGCGATCAGCCATGGAATGACTCAGCCCGCCCACGTCTATCCGCTTTACGAAAATGCCGCGACGGCTGCGTGGGGGCAGACACCGGGCGAGGCGATACGCGAGTCGGCGGAACTGTGGTCGGCCTTTTCCAGAGTCAGCGCCGAAAATCCTTGCGCCTGGCTCAAGCAAACCTACTCCGCAGAACAGCTCGCGACACCGACGCAGGACAATCGCCCGGTCGCCTGGCCGTACACCAAGCACCTGGTCGCGAATCCTTTCGTGAATCAGGGCGCAGCGGTCGTTCTGACTTCCTTGGCGAAGGCCCGTGAGCTCGGCATTTCTGAAGAACGGTGCGTGTTCATTCACGGCGGCGCGCGGGCAGTTGAGCCAAGAGATTATCTACAGCGCGACCAGTACCAGCGCTCTTACGCGCAGGAAGCAGTGCTGGCGGCCATGCTCGACGCTGCAGGCCGGTTCGACGCGGTGGAGCTGTACAGCTGCTTTCCCATCGTGCCGAAGATGGCGCGCCGAGTGCTTGCCTTGCCAGCAAACGCGCGACTGACTTCGATCGGCGGACTGAGCTTCTTCGGCGCGCCGCTCAACAATTACATGACGCATGCAGCAGCCGGCCTCGTCCGTGCACTCCGGAACCAGCGCAACGGCCGCGCCCTGCTGTATGGACAAGGTAAGTTCGTCACCAAACATCATGCGCTACTGCTCAGCTCATCGGCTCCAGCGAACGATCTGGCGACCAGCGATGGCGACGTGCAGCCGCAAGCCGATCGGCAGCGACACCCCGTGCCGGAGTTGATCGGTGACCACAACGGACCTGCCGCAGTGGAAACATTCACCGTCGTTTACGGACGCGGCAGCGATCCGGAGTTTGGCACGGTGCTCGCCCGTACTGCCGAAGGTCGCCGCCTGATGGCGCGCGTCGCTCCGACCGACAGCTCATCGCTGCAAGTGCTGACCAGCCTATCAACGACTCCCGTCGGCCGCGTCGGTCAAGTGACCCGCGGCGCGGACCACCTTCTTTACTGGACTGTGACATGAGTGAGCCGGTACTCGTCGAGCATTGCGGCGATGTCGCCATCGTGACGTTGAACGTGCCCGAGAAGCGCAATGCGCTCGGCGTCGCGCTGTATCGCGGACTCTCGCAAACATTGACGTCGCTTCAGGACGATCCGTCGGTGCGCGCGCTGGTCTTGTACGGTGGCACACACTTCTGCTCGGGCGGTGATCTATCGTCGCTAGGCGCGACACCGCTTGCCATGCGCTCGGCGATGCACGTCGGTCATCGTGCGGTTCGCTCCTTGATTGGCGGCCGACTGCCTGCAGTCGCCGCCGTCGCTGGCAGCGCGTTCGGTGCTGGCTTCTCGCTCGCGATGGCCTGCGATTTCGTGGTCGGCGATCCATCGACCACGCTTTGCGCCGCTTTCGGCAAGGTCGCTCTCACCCCTGATTACGGACTGATGTGGACACTGCCCCAGCGCATTGGCATCGGACGCACGCGAGAGCTGTTGATGTTGTGCCGGCAGGTCGGTGCCGAAGAAGCGCTGTCGATGCACTTGATCGATCGCCTCGTGCCTCCGGGCGAGACGCTCGGAGCAGCGCTGCAACTCGCCAAAGAACTGGCCGCCGCTGCGCCGGGTGCGATCGCAACCACCAAAGCCATGTTGTCGCGATCGCCGCTGTCGCTGGACACGATGCTGGCGTGGGAGGCGGACACACAATCCCTGCTCGCGCGAACGCTGGACCTGCAGGAAGGCATTCGCGCCTTCGCCGAGCGGCGGCCGCCCGCATTTCGTGGAGAGTAACGCGATGTTGAATGCGGCAGCCGACACCATGCGCGCCGAGATCGAAACCGTGCCGCAGTACTGGCCGCGTCTCGCCGAGTATCTGGCGGGCCTGGGCATGCAACTGGATCTCGATACTCCGCCCCAACAGTTCGCCGGCGGTTTCGCGAATCTGAACTATCTCATCCAGCTCGACGGCCAATCGGCCGTGCTGCGTCGACCGCCGAAAGGCCCGCTGCCCGCCGGCGCGTACGACATGGCTCGCGAGTTTCAAATTCTCTCGCGCCTTTGGCAAAAATTTCCGTTGGCGCCACGCGGCCTGCATCTCTGTGAAGACGCTCGTGTCATCGGCGCACCGTTTCAGATCGTTGAATATCGAACCGGTGTTTCACTACGAGACTCGCTGCCCGCTCCGCTCGCCGGTGACGCGACAGTAGGTGCAAGACTCGGCAACACGCTCGTGGACATCCTCATCGAGCTGCATCGAGTGGATCCTGCTAGCGTTGGGCTGGAAACACTTGGCAAGCCCACCGGCTTCCTAAAGCGCGCCACCGAAGGCTGGATCAAGCGTGCCAGCGTCGCAGTCGATGGCTGGGGCACCCCGACGACGCTGCAATTGATCATCGAGCTCGCGCACTGGCTGCGAGAAAACTGTGTTCCTGACGCAAACCACACGCTGCTTCACAATGATTTCAAGCTCGACAACGTGCTGCTCGATCCCACGAACCTGACTCCGCTCGCCGTGCTGGACTGGGATCAAGGCACACGCGGCGACGGCCTGTTCGATCTGGCGGTGCTACTTAGCTACTGGACGGAGCCTGGCGATCCGGCCGCCATGCATCAGATGGCGCAGATGCCTACGGCAAGCGCCGGCTTTCCCACACGGCAGCAAGTTGCTGAACGCTACGCGTCGGCGCTGGGTCGCGACCTCTCCACCTTTCGCTTCCATCGCGTGCTCGCTCAGATGCGCACCGCGGTGATCTTCCAACAACTCCATGTGCGGTGGCGACGAGGCGAGACTCGCGATTCCCGCTACGAACGCTTCGGTGAAATCGGCGAGGGACTCTTGCAGTTCGCACGCTCGATTGCGCGCGGCGAAGTATTCTGACCCCTCAAATAGAAACGCCGCGTAACCGACCTTGGAGAAGATCGATTACGCGGCGTGAAGCCAACCCTATAACGTCTTGATGTATTCGATCAGGGCCCAACGCTCCGAGTCGGTCAACGACTGGGTGAAGTCGTGGCCGCCGTTGTCGTTGCCGTACAGATAGCTGTTATAGACCATGCGCGACTTGATCTGCTGATCCGTGATCGGCGGGGGCGACTGATACGCCAGGTTCAGATACTGAGCCGCCACGTTGTCCCACATCGAGTACAGGATATCGATGGTCGCCATGTTATGCGTGCAAGGCAGGAACGGCGAGGTGAAGATACTGTTGTTGCAGGCTACCGCTGTGTACTTCCAGCCCAGCTTCTGCCAATCGTACGAAGCGAAACTGTAGTCATAGCCCGCGTTCTTGCCGCCGATGCCCGCCGCGGTGTACGGACGCTTCCACAGCTTCGGTCGATCCGAAGGCTTCAGCACGCCCCACAGATTCGGCACGCTGCCATTGTGGAAATACGGAGCCGTGGCCCACGCGCCATACAGCGGCGGCGCGATGTAACCCGTCGGCTCTTCCCAGATATTGGGTCCGAGTGGCGAGTAGATCGGTCCACCATTGTTATAAATGGCACGCGGCACGCGACGCAGTTCGCTCGCGACGATGTTGTCCGAAGGATAGCCGGTCCAGCTGGGGCTGAGATTGTTGTACGCCCACCAGCCACTGTTCCAGGCGCGGCGCTGACGCTCATCGGCCATCAGCCGCATGCGTCGCGGATCGGTACGAATCGTTTCGATCGGCGTGACGACCGCGGCAACCCCTTTCAAACGAGGATCCGGCAGATAGTTGGGATCCGCCGCGTGACGCGGTGAATAGACACCATGACAGCTCGCGCATGAGCCGTTGCCGGCCGGCTTGGGAATCGCCCCGTTCGCGCCGCTCGCCCACAGGTCGCGCTCGTGATAGATGACCGCGCCCTGCTCCGCCAATGCCGTATTGATGGTTTTTGGATAGGTCGCCGGCGACAGCGAGATCAGGAAGTTGTTGATGTCCTCGAACTCGTCTTCGAGCCCTCGGCGCGCGTTGGCATCGCGGAAGATATTCGCAACGCCAAAGGCCATTTCCGAGTGCACGTTGTCCGATGACAGCGAGCCGTCCCAGAACTGACGCGTCTTGAACGCTCTCGCCCACCAGGCCGGCGCCTTGGTCATGCCCGCGTGCGGGGCATCGGCGACGTACTCGAGCAGACTCGGCGCCAGGGTCAGGGTTTCCATGTCGAACAGCGCCGGCAGCAGCGAGATCAAGCCGATCGCGTCCGAGCTGCCACGACCCGTGCTCCACGGAATGGGTAACAAATTGCCCAATGCCGTGATCGGTGTGGTCCGGAACATATCCGACGCCAGCAAGCCCGCGTCGTTCGCGCTGTTGGGCAAGCCCCACTTGAACGATGCTTCGCTGGCGGTGCCGAGCCGCGAGTCGTGACAGGCCGAGCACGACGCGCCGATCAGGCCCGTCCACCGACCGTTGTCATCCTTGCCTTGAATCAAGCCCAACGGCAGTTGTCCGCTGCCACCATTGGTTTGATTGGGATCCTCGCCCGGCAGCGGGTAGGGATTGCGGAATGGCGCAGGATACAAACCATACCGCTTCGACACCTGCTCTTCGAAATCGGGTGGGCGAATCAGATAGCCCCATTGCAGGAAGATGAAGTGATAACTGGTCGCCAGCGCCATGGGCTGGAAGAATTGTCTCTCTTCGAGATTGACGCGCCCGCGAGTGGCGCTCGCACGAAACTGTCCGCAGGTCGTCGGCCGTGGCGGCAAACGATTCACGAACGGCGGCGGTGGATTGTGCAGGTCGACGAAATAAGCGTTGAACTGAAGCGCCGCGTTTGGATTGGAATTCACTCCCTGCTTCACCAGCGAGCGAGGATCCACCGGCAGCGGCGTACTGTCCGGCTTACCATTGCAGCCCACCATCAACGGCGAGCGGATCGATGCCTGATCGAGCAGTGGCAACGCCTGCCCGCCGGCTCCCTGTCCTATGAACAATATGGGCGTGAGTGCCAACGCAGCCCACGCCCTCCTTAGCCCAAGGCGTCTTGCGATCATGATTCCCCCTGTACGTCCCAACGAATGAGTTCTGTACAGGGTGAATCTAACGACGCAACCTGGATGCGGCTTCGTCGGAAGGGACGATTTCGAGGATGATTTCAGCGCGCGGCGTCAGCCGNGCGCCAGCGCCTGCAACTGCGGGAAAGCTTTGCAACCCATGGCGAAGTAGGTCACGTCGCGTTCCGTGCCAATCGCGTGATAGCCCAGATGATCGGCGGCGGCGAGGGTCGAGGTACTGCCGGCGAATGGGTCATAAACAATGCCGATGCCAAGAGGCAATGCCGCACGCACGATCTGACGCAGGAAACGTTGTGGCTTGAGCGAAGGATGAGGAGCGATCTCGCGTTCGGCACCACGCGTCGGCGAACAGGCAATGACGTCCTTGAACGGCTCTTCGCCGGAAATGCGGCGCAGCCCGCCAGTGCCCCACTTGCGCAAATTTTCCGCAGCCGTGCCTTCGAATGGCTTTCTGAACAAGCCCCACGGCTCCCAGCACGAGCGGGCCATCATCGAGACATCGGAGAATTCTTTTTCAGCGCCCTTCGGACGATCGCCACCGCGCAAGGTTTGCACGAGACGGATGACTTCGCCGCGCTTCTCGAAACCGGCGCGCTGGAACGCATGAAACGTCATCGTGGACAGCAAAGGATTGGACGCAAGGAACACGTGGCCGCCCGGCACCAGTGCGCGATTCAAGCCGTAAGCGAGCGCGCCGAAGAAGTTATAAAGAGCGCTGACTTCCTCTTGCGATAGGACTGTAAAGCGCGGCAGCGGGCTGCGCTTGGCACCGTCAAAGGAGGGAGGAATACGCCATACACCACCGCGCCCGGATCGCAGCTTGCGATGATTCTTCTCCTCGAACTCGACCATGCCGTAAGGCGGGTCGGTAACCACGGCGTGGACGGAATTCTCGGGAAGCTCGGCGAGCCACTGAATGGCATCCCCCAGCACGCCGGTCGTCCGCTCGGACAGGTGTTCCCGCCGTTGCTCGCCATGCTCTCGCACTCGTTGCCAGAGCTCCGCTTGATGCTCGACGAGCGCGGCACGCCAGGATTTCGTGCGACCGGCGCCGGAGGCGATTGTTTTCATGGCCTGCGATTCTGATTCAGCCGGCATCGCAAGCCAAGCCACCCGTGTGCCGCTACAGATAGCTGGTCACTTTCGGCTCGTGCATCCAGTCGTAATCGCGGCCATTGAGATACTTGATTGGCAGCGACGCCAGTTCCTCATCCGATACGCCGTCGAGGCACGCGATGTTGATGGACACGAAAGCGCCGCCGATCTCCGGCACGTTGCCGCGACCGAAAGAGCGCAGTCCGCAACGCTTGCAGAACAGGTTGTGACCTTGCATCGAGCCGAACTGGTAATCCCCGAGCAGCGCTTCGTCGGTTTGCAGGCGGAACGCTTCCGGCTTGATGACGATGCCCCAGTACCGCGTCTTCTTACAGATGGAGCAATTGCAGCGGGTCGTGCCCTGACTCAGATCGATGTCCGCTTCGTAGCGGACGGCGCCGCAATGACAGCTGCCCTGGTAGGTCTTCAACATGGCCGTGCTCCTGGAGGTGAAACCTGCTTGCTGCCAGGCAGTGTAGTGGGCACCGCTGTCAGATCCTGTCAACCTTCCGTCGCTGCCGGCGCGCGAGACCACGCCGACCCCGTTCAGGCAATCCCTGATCCGCGCCACTGGCGGCTGCTCAATGCGCATTTTGCGAGCCACTTCACTCAAGAAGTAGCCCCCTCGTTTCGATTACTACATATCACGCCTGCGTCTGAAGTTGCCGATACAGGCGATAGACAATATCGGCGGCGATTCAGGGCGATCCGAAGATTGAGTGATGTGTTGTGACGACTGGCATCGACACTGACCCTTGGCGCACCAAGTACTTCAACAGCCTGGGCCGGCTGGAAGAGCAGCAATTGCAGTTTCAGGCCATGGAAGCGGCCCTCAAGCGGCTGGTTGGCCGCCTGTGCACGGCTGCACTCGGCCTGGCCCCACCGCTGGATGAGCAGATCAGAAAGCTGCAGTCGGTCATCCGTCGCGAAGCCACTGCGGAAGAACTCGAGCAGCTCACCCCCGCGCTGACCGACGCCATCGGCGCGCTCGATCACCCGCTGCCGGCCCCGACCATGGCCGCCGTGAATGACGAGCAGCTGCGCTCCATTCTCGCCGCCCTGCTGGTCGAGTTGCGTCGCGATACCGAGCTGGTCGAGCAGGCCGATGCGTTGGATGCGAAGCTGTCGGTGGCGCTCACCAGCGAACAGCTGCCCGAAGTCCTCGGCTCATTGACCGAGCTGGTCGGCAAGCGCATCCAGCACATCGAGCGCGCCAAGGACGAAATCGAAAACCTGCTCAGTCACATGGTCGGCAAGCTGGACGAGATCGGCCAGTTCGTCGCCGAGCAGCACCAGAACCAGGCCCAGTCGCAGGCCAGCAGCGACACCTTGAACACCCAGCTGGTCGGTGAGATCAAGGCCATGGGCGAGAACGTCGAGACCGCCAAGGACCTGCAGCAGATCCGTCATCAGGTGCGCAGCCGCATCGACTCGATCGACCGGCATCTGCAGGAATTCCGGCAGCGCGAAGCCACCTTTGCCGCAGCCGTTCGAGCTCGCAACGAGCAAATGCGCTCGCGCATCGTCGAGCTGGAAGCCGAAGCCAAACGTTTGCAGAATCAGTTGCAGGACGAGCAGCGCGCCTCAACCGTGGACATGCTCACTGGCATTCCCAATCGTCAGGCGTACGACAAGCGCGTCGACGAGGAGCTGCAGCGGCTGCGTCGTTTCAAACAAGCGACCTGCCTGGCCGTGTGGGACGTCGACAATTTCAAGCGCATCAACGACACCTACGGACATCGCGCTGGCGATCGCGTGCTGCGCGTGGTCGCGGACTGTTTTGCCAGCCGGATCCGCTCGTCCGACTTCATCGCTCGCTATGGCGGCGAAGAATTCGTGATGCTCCTTCCCGGCACGCATTTGGAAGATGCATCTCGCTTCAGCGAGCGCATCCGCGCGGCCATCGCCGAGATCGGCTTTCACTTCCGAGGCGCGCCGGTATCCATCACTGTTTCTAGCGGCATGACCGCACTGTTGCCCGACGACACCGCGGGCGCGGCGTTCGATCGTGCTGACAAGGCTTTGTATCGAGCCAAGCAAGGCGGCCGCAATCGCTGCGTGACTGCCTGAGTCTGGAAATCCCGGCTCTATAGCGCCTCGCGCAATCGCCACTCGCGCTTGCCGGTGTAGAATGCCGGCATGAACACCACGTCCGAAATCTTCCAGTTCGAAAAGGATTTTGCCGGCGCGTTGTACTGCATTCCCATGGCCGTGCGTCGCAAGCTCGATCTGAGCGGCGTCAAGGTGTCGTTGAAACAATGGAATCATTTTGCGCTCGACGAGCGCGAGCAGATGGTTGCGCAGAACTGCGAAACCTCGAGCGAGATCGACGACTACGGCCGTTACGTCGTCGCCGTGATCGAAAAACGGACCCACCAGCCGGCTCAGTTGCTCGAAAGGGACGACGGCTCGGAATGGAATGACACGCAGAGCGTGCCTCAGCGCGTCGTAGACTATTCGATCGAGTGCGAGGTTGCTCCGCCGACCGCGGCACAGTGGGCCAGACTCACGCCGTTACAGCGCTTCGCAATTTTCAAGCTGACGCGACCCGGTCACAGCAACGAGAACTTCGTGCCTGCGATGCGCGAGTTCAAGCTGATTCAGTAACTCAAGCCTTGGCCTTGGCCGCCGTTTCCTCTGCGAGCCGCTGAACCGCGGTTCGCACCGGTCCTTCGAGGTCTTTGCCGCTAGTCTCGTTGTAATACCCGATGATCCGCGAGCGCATGCGCGGATCCCAGTAGCGGTGGATGTGCTGCCGGATGCTTTCAGCCGCGACGCTCTGGTCCTTCTCGCTGGCGAAGAAGGCACCGATGTCATTGGCCATGCGAACTAGGTAGTCGATGTGCATATGAGTCGCGAAGGATGCGCGTAGATCACGTGTTGATGCTCACGCGCGAAACCGATCAACGTCAGTCCGGCCGTTTCGGCCATTCGAATGGCGAACGCAGTCGGTGCCGAAACAGCGGCGAGCAACGTGCCGCCGACCGTTACGGCCTTCTGAACCATTTCATAACTGGCCCGGCTGGTGACTACGAAGTATCCATACTTGAAGTCGCCACCCGCGCGAACCACGGCGCCAATGACTTTGTCCAGCGCATTGTGCCGACCGACATCTTCGCGCACCAGTCTGATCCCCGAATCGGGCATCACCCAGGCAGCGGCATGAACGCTGCCGGTGCGCGAGTTGATTGCCTGATGGCCGTGCAACTCCCGCAGAGCTGCATGTAACGACTTCACGTCGACAGTCACTCCGCCCTGCACGGGCACCGGCTGACGAATCGCATCTTCAATCGTCTGCGCGCCACACAGACCGCAGCCCGTGCGGCCTGTCATATTCCTCTGCCGACGTAGCAGCTCGGATAATTTTGACGCGGTAATGCCGATGCGCACTTCGAGCGTCCCGTCTTCGCGTGTCGAGGCGTCTACTGACACGATCTCCTTCGGCGAGTCGACGATGCTCTCGCTCAACGTAAACCCGACCGCCAGATCTTCCAGATTTGCTGGCGTCGCGAGCATCACCACATGCGGCACGCCGTTGAACACCAGGGCGACTGGCAATTCCTCAGCGACTTGATCGACGACGTGCTCGACATCGCCATCACGCCAGCGATGTACCGTGACTGCACAGCTGGTCGCTGGCGTTGGGCTGGGGCTGGGGCTGATATCAAGCATGCACGCCAGCACTCCGGCGAATGCGCGTGTTGCGCTCGGTCAGCTCGCGATAGCGTTTCTGCCACTCCGACGGCTGATTCACCTTCACGACCTGCACCGCCGTCACCTTGTACTCGGGGCAGTTCGTCGCCCAATCGGAGTTGTCGGTGGTCACGACGTTGGCGCCGGACTCCGGGAAATGGAACGTCGTGTAGATGACGCCCGGCTGCACTCGGTCCGTCACTTCCGCACGCAGCACCGTCTCGCCGGCCCGGCTGGCGATGCCAACCCAATCGCCGTCGAGAATGCCGCGCACATCGGCATCGTGCGGATGAATCTCCAGCCGATCCTCGTCGTGCCACACCACGTTTTGGGTGCGACGCGTCTGCGCGCCCACGTTGTACTGGGTAAGAATGCGCCCGGTCGTCAGCAACAGCGGGAAGCGACTCGTCGTCTTCTCGCGTGTCGGCACGTAGTCGGTTACGAAGAACTTGCCCTTGCCGCGCACGAAGTGACCGATGTGCATCGTCGGCGTGCCCTCAGGAGCTGCGTCATTGCACGGCCACTGGATGCTGCCAAGCTCGTCGAGCTTCTCGTACGTCACACCCGTGAACGTCGGCGTAAGCATGGCGATCTCATCCATGATCTGCGACGGATGCGTGTAGTTCATGGGATAGCCCAGCGCATTCGAGAAGCGCACCGTCACTTCCCAATCCTCATAGCCCCCGAGCGGCTGCATGACCTTGCGCACGCGACCGATACGTCGCTCCGCATTCGTGAACGTGCCGTTCTTCTCCAGGAACGACGAGCCAGGGAAGAACACATGTGCGAACTTCGCCGTCTCGTTCAAGAACAGGTCCTGCACGACGACGCATTCCATCGCGCTCAATGCCGCGGTCACGTGTGTCGTGTTCGGATCGGACTGGGCGATGTCTTCGCCCTGGACATACACGGCGCGGAAGCTGCCATCGAGTGCCGCTTCGAACATGTTGGGAATTCGCAGCCCCGGCTCGGATTGCAGCTGCACGCCCCACTCCGCCTCGAACGTCGCGCGAACCGCATCATCGGACACATGTCGATAGCCGCTGAACTCGTGCGGGAACGAGCCCATGTCACACGAGCCTTGCACGTTGTTCTGACCACGCAGCGGATTCACGCCGACGCCGACGCGACCGAGATTGCCTGTCGCCATCGCGAGATTCGCGATCGCCATGACCATCGTCGTTCCCTGACTATGCTCGGTGACGCCCAGGCCGTAGTAGATCGCGCCATTCGGCGCCGTACCGTACAACCGGGCCGCACTGCGCACCGCCATTGCCGGTACGCCAGTGATCTCTTCCATCGCCTCGGGCGAATTCTTCGGATCGCTGACGAACGCCTGCCATTTTTCCCAGGAGTCGATTTCGCAGCGATCGACGATGTACTGATCGTGCGCCAGCCCTTCGGTCACGATCACATGCGCGATCGAATTCATCAGCGCGACGTTGGTGCCCGGCTTCAACTGCAGGTGATAGTCCGCTTCGATGTGCGGCGTGCGCACGAGCTTGATCTGACGCGGATCGATGACGATGAGCTTCGCGCCCTGACGCAGCCGACGCTTCATCTGCGAAGCGAACACCGGATGACCCTCGGTGGGATTGGCGCCGATCAGCATGATCACGTCGCTTTGCATTACCGAGTCGAATTCCTGCGTGCCGGCCGATTCGCCGATCGTGTTCTTCAGACCGTAGCCGGTCGGCGAATGGCACACGCGAGCGCACGTATCGACGTTGTTGTTGCCAAACGCCGCACGCACCAGCTTCTGCACCAGGAAGGTTTCTTCGTTGGTGCAACGGGACGAAGTAATTCCGCCCACCGCATCCTGGCCGTATTTTGCCTGGATGCGCTTGAACTCGGAGGCCGCGTAATTGATGGCCTCGTCCCAGCTCACCTCACGCCACGGATCGGTGATCTTGCTGCGGATCATTGGCTTCGTAATGCGATCCGTATGCGTGGCATAGCCGTAAGCAAAGCGGCCCTTCACGCAGGCGTGGCCGTGATTCGCATGACCGTCGCGAGACGGCACCATGCGAATGACCTGCTCGCCTTTCATCTCAGCCTTGAACGTGCAGCCGACGCCGCAGTAGGCGCACGTCGTCGCGACCGCGCGCTCGGCTCTGCCGAGCGAGATGACGGACTTCTCAGTGAGCGCCGTCGTCGGGCACGCTTCGACACAAGCGCCGCACGACACGCATTCCGACTCGAGGAACGACTCGGCCTGACTCGCCGAGACCTTGGAATCGAACCCGCGCCCTTCGATGGTCAGTGCAAAGGTGCCTTGAATCTCGTCGCAGGCCCGCACGCAACGTGAACACACGATGCACGCATCCTGATTGAAGACGAAGTAAGGATTGCTGTCGTCCTGCAATGAGCCTTGATGATTGAGACCGGCGGCCACACCGTCGACCGCAGGCAGCGAATAGCGCGATTCGCCAACACCCGCGGCGGCCGCCATTTCATGCAGCTCGCAGCGGTTATTGCTGGAACAGCACTCGGACTGCGATGGATGATCCGACAGATACAACTCGAGCACGTTGTTGCGCAGCTCGCCGAGCTTCGCGCTTTGCGTGTGGATCTTCATGCCATCGGCCACAGTCGTCGTGCACGACGCCGGATAGCCTTTGCGACCCTCGATTTCCACCAGGCACAGGCGGCACGAGCCGAAGGCTTTCAAGGAGCTCGTCGCGCACAGTTTGGGAATTTGATTGCCGAGCAGCGACGCCGCACGCATGATGGAAGTGCCATCCGGCACCGTCACGGTGAACCCGTCGATCTCGACGGTGACCTGCTTGGCCACCCCCTCGGCGGTGGTCGGCACGGCCGGTGTGCCTGGATCTACGAAATCGAGTGCGTGCATGGCTTACTCCGGCTACTGCACAGTCTTGCGAAAGTCTTCAGGGAAATATTTCAGCGCGCTCTGCACCGGGAACGGCGTCATGCCGCCCAAGCCGCACAGCGAGCCATTTAACATGGTGTCGCACAGCTCTTCGACAAGCCGCAAATTCCGCTCACGATCGATATTGGCGAGCACGCGATCCATCAACTCCACTCCACGGGTCGAGCCGATACGGCACGGCGTGCACTTGCCGCACGATTCCTTCGCGCAGAACTCCATCGCATAACGCGCCATGCCAGCCATGTCGACGGTGTCGTCGAACACCACGACGCCGCCATGACCCAATAACGCACCAATGGCACCGAGCGCTTCATAGTCGATCGCGGTATCGAACTGCGACTCTGGAATGTAGGCGCCCAACGGACCGCCCACTTGCACGGCGCGAATCGGCCGCCCCGAGGCGGAGCCGACACCGTAGTCATAAATCAGCTCACGCAGTGTGAGCCCGAATGCGCGCTCGATCAGTCCACCGTGCTTGATGTTGCCTGCGAGCTGCAGCGGAACCGTGCCGCGCGACTTGCCGGTGCCGAAGTCTTTGTAGAAGTCGGCGCCTTTCGCGAGGATCACCGGCACCGATGCGAGCGAGATGACGTTATTGACGATCGTGGGCCGGCCGAACAACCCCTTGATCGCCGGCAACGGCGGGCGCACGCGCACTTCGCCACGTTTGCCCTCCAGGCTTTCGAGCATGGAGGTCTCCTCGCCGCAAATGTATGCGCCGGCGCCCAATCGCACTTCCAACTCGAACTGCTTGCCGCTACCGAGGATGTTGCTGCCCAGATAGCCGCTGGCGCGAGCTGCGGCGATGGCTTCATTCAGCGCGCGATGCGCATGCGGATATTCGGCACGTAAATATATGTATCCCTGCGTGGCGCCGACCGCGATGCCCGCGATCGTCATGCCCTCGATGAGCATCAGCGGATCGCCTTCCATCAGCATGCGATCGGCGAAGGTACCCGAGTCACCCTCGTCGGCATTGCAAGTCACATATTTCTGCTGAGGCGGCTGATCGAGGACCGTCTTCCACTTGATGCCCGTCGGGAACGCCGCGCCACCGCGGCCCCGCAGGCCGGACTGAGTGACAGCGTCAACGATTTCTCCTGGCGACATAGCGAGTGCACGCTGCAGCCCGGCGTAGCCCCCGTGAGCAATGTAATCATCGACGGAAACCGGATCGATAACACCCACGCGCGCGAATGTCAGACGCTGCTGACTCTTCAGCTCCTTGATCTCTTCGGTGAGCCCAAGGTGCAGCGGATGTGCCTTGCCTTGCAGAAAGCCTGCATCGAACAAACCCGCAACGTCTTGAATGGTCACAGGCCCATACGCATGCCGACCGTCAGGCGTCGCGACCTCAACCAGGGGCTCGAGCCAGAACAATCCACGCGAGCCGTTGCGAATCAGTTGAATCTGCAGCCCGCGACGCTGAGCTTCGCGATCGATCGCGGCGGCAACCCGGTCCGCGCCGAGCGAGAGAGCGGCTGCATCTCGCGGTACATAGACTTTGATATTCATGACAATGGCGCGATCAAAGCATCGAATGCATCTGGCGTAACCCGACCGTGCAGCTCGCCATCGATCATCACGGCCGGACTGCAGGCACAGTTGCCCAGGCAATACACGGGCTCGAGCGTATAACGACCATCTGCCGTCGTTCCATGCAGCTGAACGCCGAGCTTGCGCTGAGCATGTTCCGTCAGCTTTTCACAATGCATGGAGCGGCAGGATTCCGCCTGACACACCTGGATGACGTGCCGGCCCGCCGGAGCCTGCCGAAAGTGATGATAAAAGGTAACGACGCCGTGCACGTCGGCGCGAGACAGATTCAATGCCTCGGCAATGATGGGGATGGCCGCCGGCGGCACATACCCCAGACGATTCTGAACCTCGTGCAATACCTGCAGGAGCGGCCCGGGCCGACCTTGATGGACCGCCAATGCGGCTTCCACCTGGTCGCGCGCGAGGTCGTCGAGCGGATCGCGGAGCGCCCGATCTGCACTCATATCTATCACCCTCCACCAGCGTTGGGAGAGTGTGACACTGTCGTGCAGAATCAACCACCGCGACCGCGTCGATTCGACCGTGCGGTCTGGCTGGATTGTGCGAGTGAGCCGGTTTTTATCGATACCGGGCCAACATGGCCTTAGCTGTCGAGCTGATCGCGAACCGTATCGCGACGAACGGCAATGCATCGCAGCCAGGTAGGACCGAGCTTACGGAGCATCGCAGCGCTCAGCGCCCACCTTTGCTGGCCAGAACGCCGTCGCCGTGCAGCCTGGTCTTCAGGCCGCTGCGCTTCAGGCGGGTTGCGACTTCGTTGGGGACATCACGACCCGTCGTGAGCTTGTTCGGTGTTCCAGTGTAATGAAACATTCGGCCGCCGCGTTTCAGAACACGCGCGAGCTGGTCGTAAAACACCTGCGAGTACAACTCGCCGGCGATACCGAAGCGTGGCGGATCGTGGAGAATCGCATCGACGGACGCATCCGGCAGCTCCGCAATCTTTTCCGAGACATCGCCTTGCGTCAGTGAGAGCGCCCCGCCAACTTGCGGCGACCAGGGGTTCAGACTGCGCAACCAGATCACGTCCGGGTTCTTCTCAAAAGAAATGATCCGCGCCGCACCACCTTCCAGACACCACGCCGCGAAGTAGCCCAAGCCGCCGCAAGTATCGAGCACCACCTGCCCACGCGGCTCGATCAGCGCGACTTTCGCTTGCGCATCCTGAAACGGCGACACCTTCTCGCTCGGCAACATCTTGATGCCATCGATCTCGAACGTCGGTGCACCCCAGTCGGTCGGCACCAGCTTGATCAGCGACGAGCTGTAGCGAGACACGGGCGCAAACTCACCGTCACGCCAGTAATACACCGTGCGCTCCTTGCACTTCTCCAAATACGGATAGCGCTGGCCCTGCCAGCTCCAACCGGACTCATCGACCGTCACCGTCGTCGTCGTGCGATCCAGATCGAGCGAGCACGTCGACTCGCCAGCACCCGCGCGCAGCGCTTTTCGCAGCTGCTCGTGAACCTTCAATGTCAGCAATGGCTGTGTCATGCGCGCAATGATACCGGGGATATGCACGCTTGTTGCCCGATCTACCGATCTTGATCGAGAGCGGCGCTGTGGATCAATCGCGCTGAAGTGAAACTCATCGGTGAGAATTGCCGAATAGGGCGAAGATGCGTGTGCAGAAAAAATTCCTACTGTCACGAATCACGACAGTAGCGCGCGCCGACGTAGCGCGTACACTGAGATTGCGTTCGGCGATTTCACTTATCATTGCGAACCGTCCACGCAGGCGTGTTCGCAGCAGGGAGACCGAATAATGCGCAAGGCGAGTCTTTGGGCGGCGTGCGTGGGCTTGATCTGGTCGGCGACCTCATCGGCCATTCCGGTTTACTACACGTACGGTTACTTCGGTGAGGGTCGCAGTTACGAGAATGGCGACGATCCTACGTTCAGGTTCACGATGGAGTATGACGTGGACATCCAGCCCACGTACCTGAACAGCGGCGGCGTACTGGTGACACAACTGGATCAGGGCCTGCACACCGACCCCAACGACCCCTGGTTCGGTCACTATCAACTGGATTATTTCCACGCGCGGCTGGTCGGCACGACCGAAGCGCTGGATTGGGATCTGGCATCGCCGAATCAAAGCACCAGCTACCGGCAGTTCCTCGGCCCGAATCCACAACAGCCCTTTTATGAAGACGTGGTTCGCTGGGCGTCGGGCGATTACTTCATTCAACTGGTGCGCACTTCGGTCGTCGATGCGCCGCTCGGCCACAACTTTTCTTTCATCGCCGACATCGGCCTCGGTCAGAACATGATTTGCCTCGGGACCTGCGGTGAAAACCTGCGCCTGGTGGCAGTGTCACCGACCAACAACATTCCCGAGCCCGCAACGCTGGGCCTGCTGACGCTCGGCGCCGGACTCGCTATCGGCGTAAAACGTCGGCGCGGGGCGAAAAAGAGCGCCCGCGCCTGACGCGAGCGCCCCCGCCCCCTTTCGATTAAGGCATCTTCACTCGCATCGGCATCGGCAACGATGCCGTGCGGCTGGGCATCGGCGCGCGATCCGCTGGCGTCAGTCCCGTCACCAACTGATCGATGCGCACGGACTGCCCCGTTTTGAAGCACTGATTGGCCGCGGCACCGATCAGCATCGAATACGCACCGCCGCGCTCGTCCGACGCACGCTTGTACTTATCCGCCGGCGCATCGCCGAAGATCTCATTCAACATCACATCGTCGCCGCCGCCGTGACCGCCCGTCCCAGTCCAGGGCTCGATGTCGCGCGGCGCGCCTCGCAAAGGAATGATTCGCGTGGTCACGCCATCATCCTTGATCTTTCCTTGCGTCTCGTCGGCGCCCGCGACACCGGCTTGCTCGACTATTGAGTGCTCGATGCGACCTTTGGTGCCGTTGAATGCGATGTGATAGCCCTCCCACGAGTTGAACGCATTGAGCGAATAACTGAGCGTCGTGCCGGTGTCGTAACGAACCACGACATTCATCGTGTCTTCGATATCGATGTCCGGGCGCCACACGCATTGATCGCGGAAGTAGCCATCGTGCTGCTCGTTATCCAGATACAGCGCCTTCAACCCCGGATCCGCTGCGAGATCGAAGTAGAAAGTGCAAGCGGCCCGCTCAGGGCAAGTCCGACAGCGCTCGTGATGACCCTTCAGCCCCATGCGCCTGGCCATGTCGGGTGTATAGAACTCTCGTTTACCCACGGCGATCACCGACTCCGGTTGCGCCCCCAGCCACCAGTTCACCAGATCGAAGTGATGCGTGGCCTTGTGAATCATCAGGCCGCCGGAGATGGCTTTATTGCTGTGCCAGCGGCGGAAGTAGTCCGCGCCATGCACGGTGTTCAACAACCAGTTGAAGTCCACCGAGAGAATGTCGCCGATGTCGCCGTTCATCAGCATTTCTTTGATCTGCGTGCGCGGTGGCGAGTATCGATAGTTGAAAGTCACCCGCACGTGCCGGCCATTGCGCTTGCAGGCATCGAGAATGGTCTGAGCCTTCTCGGCAGTCGTGGTCATCGGTTTTTCGGTGATGACATCGCAACCCGCATCCAACGCCCGCACGATGTAATCGTTGTGAGTGGCATCGGGCGAAGTGACGATCACGGTTTGCGGCTTGGTTTCGCGAATCATGCGATCGAAATCGACCGCGCTATAAATCTTTGGCTTGCTCGCGCCGGTCGCGGCAATGGCCTTGGCGGCGAGCGCCGCGCGGCCGGCGTTGTTATCGCTCACTCCAACCAATTCGTTGGCGTCGCGAAATTTGCCCGTGATGGCGTTCGTGTACATGCGTGAGCGCGAGCCCAACCCGACCACCGCGAAGCGCTTCCTGGGCGTGGCGGCATAAGCGGTGCTCGCCAGACCGAGCGCGACGGCACCAGCCGACTTGAGCACGGTGCGTCGATCCAGGCCGACCGAATCTTTGTCATTCATGCATGAAACCCCTGGAAAATAAGTGTTTTGTGACAGTTCGCAAGCTTGGCGCCGGAACCCGGGCGAGCGCCTTGGCAGAGATAATTGTCTGCTTTATTCGCTCGACCTGATCGATCGTCGTGACGTGCGATCGAGCCAGCAGTGATTTGCTCGACCTCTAGCCAACTTCAATCAACTATGATAATTCTCGCTCATTGCCGGTCATGGCGGCAAGAAATGATAGCGGTAACTCGCAGGGAGAAGCGCAGAATGCGATCGGTATGAGCCGGTCATCATCAAAATGATTCAAAACCGCTCACGCGCTGGCGCGGGCGACCAAGACAAAATTTCTTCATAGGGGGCTATGAAATGATCGGGAGATGGAAACATCGCCGGCGGGCGGCTGCGCTCGGCTTCGGCGTGGTATTCGCGGGTTCCACTTTTGGCACGGCGGCATTCGCACAAGACGCGCAGCGCACAGAAGTGGAAGAGGTGCTGGTGACAGGTTCGAGAATCGCGCGCGCGGGCATCGATACCTCGACGCCGGTGAGCGTCATCGGCGTGGAGGAGATAAAACTCTCCGGCGCGGCCAACGTCGAAAAGATCCTGAGCGACTCACCTCAATTCGTGGCCTCCACCAACGGTGGCGCCTCGGCGAACACGGTGCCGGGCGGCACCGCCGATGTGAACCTTCGCGGCTTCGGCGCATCCCGCAATCTGGTGCTGGTCAATGGACGACGTTTCGCAATCTACGGTCCGGAACAGGTCACCGACCTCAACACTATCCCCACTGCGCTGATCGAGCGCACCGAAGTTGTGACTGGCGGCTCCTCTGCCGTGTATGGCTCCGACGCCATCACCGGCGTCGTCAACTTCATCATGCGTGATGACTTCGAAGGCGTCGAAGCCACGGCGCAAACCAGTTACGACAGCCCGACGACCACGCCGACTTACAACATCGACCTCACTGTTGGCGGTAACTTCGCCGAGGGTCGCGGTAACGCAGTCGTGTCGGTGAACTATCTCAATCGCGGCTCCATCACTCGCGGCGAGCGTGGCGAATGGGCATTCGACTCTCTATCCGACGGCTGCGTGACACCGCAATCTGCCAGCCGCGATCGCGCGGGCGTGCCAGTGTCCGTGCCTTCCGGCTCATCGTGTCGCGCCGCTGGCGGCGTGCCCGGCCTGATTGCGGGCGGCAGTGGTGACATTCCTAACGGCCGCTTCACAGGCGTGCCGCTCGCCGGCTCGTCCACGTCGAATCCCGGCTTGAATGCTGCGCTGGCCGCTGCCGGCCTGACCGGCATGGGCTCGCGGGGTTTCACATTCAACGACGATGGCACAGCGGTTCGCCCTGCACTCACCCCGCAGGACGATTTCAATCTCGGCCCGGACAACTATCTGCAAGTGCCGCAAGAGCGCTGGATGGTGAACGCGTTCAGTCATTACGACTTCACCGACAAGGCGACCGGCTATCTGGAGTTCCACTTCAGTAACAACCGCGTCGACCAGCAGCTGGCACCGACCAACATCGGCGGTCCGTTCCTGGTGAACGTCAACAATCCTTATCTCGCGAACATCCCCGGGATGAACGAGGTGCTGCGCCAGCTGGATCTCGCCGAGACCGGCCCGACCACGGTGACTACGGGATCGAGCTCACGCGTCAACAACCCGAATGACGGCTTCGCGGTCCTGAACGTCGGCCGTCGACTGGTCGAAGTCGGATTGCGCGAGAACGTCTCCGATCGCAATGTCTGGCGCATGGCGCTGGGGATGCGGGGCGACATCGGCGATGTCTCGGAGAAATTCCTCCGCAACCTCGCCTACGATGTCTACTACACCTTCGCGCGCACCGAAGAAACGAGCCGTCAGTCGGGCAACGTTTCTCGCAGCCGCTTCCAGAGCGCCTTGCTGTCGAGCGGCGGCGCGGCGCCGGTGCTCAACATCTTCGGCCAGAACATCTCGGACGCCGCTGTGAACGCCATTGCCATTGGCGCAACCAACGTCACCGAGGCGGAGCTGCAGGTTGCGGCCGCAACGCTATCCGGCCAGGTGTTCGATCTGCCCGCCGGCCCGCTGGCCTTCGCGGTCGGTGCCGAGTGGCGTTATGCGTCGTCCAAGTTCACGCCGGATGAGTTCCTGCGCTCGGGCGACGTGGTGGGATTCAATCCTGGCCTGCCGACCGAAGGCGATGTGACCGCCAAGGAATTGTTTGGTGAGTTGCGCATTCCGCTGCTCGGCGGCCTGCCGTTCATCGACAGCCTCACCGCCAACAGCGCGTTCCGTATGTCCGATTACGATCTGGACGGAGTGGGTAAGGTCTGGACCTATCTCTATGGCCTCGACTGGCGTTTGAATGGAGACATCGCGTTCCGCGGTCAATTCCAGCGCGCCATTCGCGCCCCCAATGTAGCGGATCTCTATGGCGGCCTGCGTCAGAGCGTCGAGCCGGCAACCGATCCTTGCTCCGATAAACAACCCGCCTCCGGCCAAACCGACGCCGTGCGGCAGCTGTGTATCGCGAGCGGCGTTCCGGCTGCGTCGGTGTTCACGGCGGGCGTGCAGCCGAACACCATCATCCCGGCCCTGTTTGGCGGCAATCCCAACGTTGGCGAAGAAGAATCCGACACGCGCACCTTCGGTGTGGTGATCACCCCGCAAGCGTTGCCGAAGCTCGCCGTCACATTGGACTACTTCGACATTTCGCTGAAAGGCGCGATCGCCCAGCTCGGCGGTGGCCTGAACAACACGTTGAATCTATGCTTCAACGTCATCCAGAACATCAATAGCGAGTTCTGCCGGGCCATCAACCGCAATCCGGTGACGGGCGAGATCAGCGTGCCGTACTACGCCGAGATCCGACAGGCGAACACGGGCGGGCTGGCAACTTCCGGCTATGACCTGTCGGCGCGTTACGGCTTCGACTTCGGATTCGGCCTGTTCGGCAACGGCAGCACGCTGAACATCAGCACCGCGTGGACCAAGACGAATGAGCTCACGCTGACGCCGGTGCAGGCGTTTCCGAATGTGAAGAACCGCTGCGTCGCTTCTTACGGCACCACTTGCGGCGAGCCCATTCCCGAATATCAGGGCGTGACTCGCTTCACCTGGACGACCGGACCGCTGAGCCTGAGTCTGCGGCATCGATACATCGACGATGTCACCGTGGATCGTTATCTGCTGCCACAGCGCTCGGGCGCGACACCGCCGGCCTATGCCGATCTGGTGAATCCGCGGCTGGCCGCGCAGAACTATCTTGATTTGTCCTTCTCTTACGACTGGGGCAAGCAGGTGCAGTTCTTCGGCGGCGTGAACAACCTCGCCGACGACGATCCGCCGGTGGTCGGCAGCTCGCAGATTCGTGCCAACACGTGGCCTGCCACCTACGACTACAACGGTCGCACCATGTTCATTGGTATGACGGTCCGCACGTTATGATCGAGAGGTGGCGGCGTGACGGTCACCCCCATGCTGTCACGCCGCCACAGGGAATTTGAGAAAGCATGAAGTCGATTGCTCTTGCCTTAAGCTCGGCTTTGCTCATGGCCGCGACGCTCGTTGACCCCACGAGCGTCGCGGTTGCTGAGCCCCTGCCTTCCTATCGCAATCCCATTCTGCATTCGGACTACTCGGATCCGGATGTCATCCGCGTCGACGACAGCTACTACATGGTGGCGTCGACGTTTCATTTCTCACCGGGTGTGCCGGTGCTCAAATCCAAGGACCTGGTGCACTGGACGCTGATCGCACACGTGCTGCCGCGCCTGAGCTTCGATCCCAACTACGACCTGCCCGGCCCGGTGGAATTCGACGACACCACCGAGCGCATTCCTTTCAACACCGGGATGGGCCATCGCTACGCCGCCGGCGTGTGGGCACCGGCCATCCGTTTTCATGAGGGGCGCTTCTATGTGTACTTCGCAACGCCCACCGAAGGCGTGTTCATGGCTAGCGCTGCGCGAGCCGAAGGCCCGTGGAGCGCACCTGTCAAAGTCATCGACGAGCCCAATCTCGAAGATCCGTGCCCGCTGTGGGACGACGACGGCAACGCCTATCTGGTTCATTCGCGCGTCGGCGCGGGCCCACTGATCCTGCGCCGAATGACAGCCGACGGCACCAAGGTGCTCGACGCCGGCAAGGTAATCGTTGAAGACCCACAACGATTGCCCATTCTCGAAGGCCCGAAACTGCTCAAGCGCGACGGTTACTACTACATCTTCGCGCCCTATGGCGGCGTCGGCGAAGGGCCGCAGGCGGTGCTGCGCTCGAAGAACATCTATGGTCCTTACGATGTACGCACTGTGCTCTCGAAAGGCACCACTCACGTGCAAGCGCCTCATCAAGGCGGTTACGTCGAGACACCTTCGGGCGAAGGCTGGTTCCTGCATTTCAATAGCACGGGCGCGTACGGCCGTATCGTTCACATGCAGCCGGTGCGTTGGGAAGACGGCTGGCCGGTGATGGGCGAAGTGCTACCCGGCGCTGCAAATGGGCAACCTGTGCTGTCACATCGTGTGCCGGACGCCGGCGCCAAGGCTGAACCGGTACAGATTCAAACCTCCGATGAGTTCTCCGCGACCCAACTCAGCGTGCAATGGGAATGGAATCACAACCCTTCCGACGCGCATTGGAGCTTGAGCGAACGCCGCGGCCACTTGCGACTGAAGGCGCTGCCCGCCCCGAACTTCGTCAGTGCGAAAAACACGTTGACTCAAGTCCTGCACGGCCGCTCGTCGCAGATCACGACACGAATTCTGGTGAGCAAGATGCGCGATGGCCAGAAGGCCGGCCTCGCCATGTTCGGCAAGCGGCCGAGCTGGATCGGGCTGACGCAACGATCGGGCAAGCGTCATCTCACGTTCTCTTATGCGGGGACGGACTCGATCGGCGCTGTCATTGCAGCTGACTCGCTGCTGCTGCGAGTCAACGTCGACGATGAATTCGCCCGCTATTCGTACAGCACAGACGACGGCAAGACGTTCAAGCCGTTCGGCACTCGCGCGAAGCTGATGTTCAGCTGGTGGAAAGGCGCGCGACCGGCGCTGTTCACCTTCACCTCCGACCCCAAGGGAGGTGGCATCGCTGACTTCGATTGGGTCCGCGTCGAGGACACCGCCATCGATCGGCAAGGCCTGGTGACCCGGCACAATCCCACGCTGACCCGCATCGACCCGGCCTCGCCCTTCATGGTCGGGAATGGCAACCTCGCCTTCACTGCCGACATCACGGGGCTGCAAACCTTTCAGGAGCAATATTCGTCGCTGACGCCGCTCATGACTCAGGCGCAGTGGGGATGGCACCGCTTTGCGAATCCCAAGCAGTATAAATATGAGGACAGCCTCAAGACCGTCGACGTTCGCGGGCAGCCACAGCAGTACCCGTGGCTACGCGATTGGTCCGAGGCGCAGCGCCCGGAGATTCAGTGGCTGCGCGAGAATCCTCATCGATTCTCGCTCGGGCGCGTGTCTCTGCATCTGCTGTCGAAGGACGGCAAACCGGCGCAGTTCGCCGATCTGCAAGCGACCCGACAAACGCTCGACATGTGGAGCGGCACCTTGCGCAGTCACTTCGAGATCGAAGGCCAGCCCGTCGATATCGAGACGAGTGTGCATCCGCGGCTCGATCTGCTCCAAATCAGTATCAAGGCTCCGACGATCGAGCCGTGGCGGCTCGGGGTCGATCTGAAATTTCCAGGGGTCGCGGCTCAGCTCAACCCGAATCCGGCGGACTGGGAGCATCCCGAGCGTCACACGACGCAAGTGCTCGCCAAGACCGTGCGGCAGATTTCTTTGCAGCGGCGCCTCGACGACACCCGCTACTTCGTCACAGCCGCCAGCGATGCCGATGTGACATTCGATGCCATCGGTCCTCATTCGATTCGGATCCACCCCACGGCCGGGGATGGCGTGTTCAGCTTGAGCGTGCTGTTCTCCTCCGAGCAATATGAACAACCGCTGCCGTCAGCATCGTCAACACGGGACGCCGTAACGACGCACTGGGATTCGTACTGGAACAATGGCGGTGTTATAGATTTTTCCGGCAGCACGGATCCGCGCGCGCAGGAACTCGAGCGTCGCGTGGTGCTTTCTCAATATCTGATGGCGCTGAACGCCGCCGGAACGCTGCCGCCTCAGGAAGAAGGTTTGTTCTCCAACAGCTGGAACGGCAAGTTCCACTTGGAGATGCACCCCTGGCACGCCGCGCACTTCGCCCTGTGGGGCCGCACGGAGCTGCTCGAACGCAGTATGCCTTGGTATCAACAGCATCTGCCCGAAGCGAAGGCACGCGCAGCCGCTCATGGACTGAGCGGCGCGTGGTGGCCGAAGATGGTGGGGCCTGAAGGCCGCGAAAGCCCGAGCACCATCACGCCCTTCCTGATGTGGCAGCAACCGCATCCGATTTTTCTCGCGGAGCTGATTTATCGCGACCGCCCGAGCCCGGTTACGCTGGCGCAGTATCGCGATCTGGTGTTCGAGACTGCCGATCTGCTGGCTGCCTTCGCTCACTATGACCGGAAGACCGACCGATACGTGCTAGGCCCGCCGCTGATCCCGGCGCAGGAAGTCTTTCCGCCGCTGACCACATTCAATCCCACGTTCGAGCTGGAATATTTCCGCTTCGGCCTGGCAACTGCCCAGAGCTGGCGCGAACGACTGAAGCTGCCGCGCAAGCCTGAATGGGATCGGGTGCTGCAGAAACTATCGCCGCTGCCGCAACGGGACGATTTGTACCTGGCCGTCGAGTCGTTTCCCCAGCAATGGGAGCAGGCGCGTAGCCCAAAGTGCGCCAATGGCAACACGGCCGACGAATGTTGGAATCGCGACCATCCTTCGTTGCTGGGTGCGCTGGGCCTGTTGCCGGGGCTGAGTGTCGATCGGGAAACCATGCGTCGCACCTTGCGCGCCGTGGAATCTCATTGGGACTTGCGGCAAACGTGGGGATGGGACTTTCCGCTGCTGGCGATGACTGCAGCCCGCTTGCATGAGCCCGACAAGGCCGTCGACTTCCTGCTTTCGCGCTCCAGGAATTTCCAATTTGGCGTCAGCGGCATGACGCCACGCGTACATTTGAATGAGCATGCGGCGGATCTGATCCCCACAGCCACCAACGGCGCGAACAGCGATGCCGGTTATCGCCGGCTCGCCGAGACCTACTTTCCATCCAACGGCGGGTTGTTACTAGCGGTCGGGCTGATGGCTGCGGGCTGGGACGGCGATCTCACTTACCTGCCGGGCTTCCCAAAGGAAGGCTGGCGGGTGCGCGCGGAAGGTTTGCGACCGCTGCCTTGATATATGATGCCAGCATGCCCAGTCGACGAAAGCCGCAAGCGGACTTGCGACCCGTTCTCGCCTCCTCCGAGGCCGACACCAGTGCCGAGGGCCGCCGTCTGAGCGAGATAGCGTATCGAGCCATTCTCGAAGGGCTGTTCAATCGCAAAGTGCCCACCGGTGCGTTCCTGTCGCAGAGTGACCTGGTGCGCATGCTCGGGGTACCGGTGCAGCCGTTGCGCGATGCCTTGCGCATTCTCGAAGCCGAAGGCGTGTTGACTATTCATCCGCGGGCGGGCATCGAGTTCCTCAAGCCGGATCTGGAGCTGGCGCGCAGCACCTACCAGTTCCGCTCGATCATCGAGCGCTCGGCAGCACGAGCCTATGCGGAGAACGGCGACGCCGTTGATATCGCAAAGCTTGCCGAGGACCATCGGGCATTGATCGACCAGATCAGCGCGAAGGGGTTGCTGCCGGAGCACCTGGCGCCGCTACAATCACTCGAAGATCGCCTGCATGGCGAAATGGTCGCGAGCCTGCGCAATCCGCTGATCGAAACGGCGTCGCGGCGGCTGAAGAATTATCTGGTTCTGATCCAGCTGGATCGGCGCATCACCGCGCCGCTGGCGCTGCGCGCGCTTCGCGAGCACATGGAAATTCTCGAAGCGTGTCACAAGCGCGATGCCGATCAGGCGGAAGCCGCGCTGAGCCGTC
The DNA here is from genome assembly GCF_003104955.1 of Steroidobacter cummioxidans. NCBI lineage: Bacteria > Pseudomonadati > Pseudomonadota > Gammaproteobacteria > Steroidobacterales > Steroidobacteraceae > Steroidobacter > Steroidobacter cummioxidans. The sequence goes on from NZ_LSRW01000003.1 coordinate 116,956, forward strand.
ATTTCCAGGCGGCGTTACAGCGGATTCTCGGCATGGTTTGAATGCCGGCCGAGCACGGTGCGCTCGGGCGACAGGCGAATCACCAGATCGGCGCGCCCCGGCATCTCGATCAATATGTGACGCGTGAGCCGCTCATAGTGCTGGATGAAGCGCACCAGCGCCGCATCATCCATCACGCCCGACTTGTTCCCCGATTGCGCGCGCAGCTCGTTCTCCTGCTGAGTGCGCCACTTCAAGACGACATCGAACGACGGCGCCGCGAGCAGCACCAGCAGGTCGATCTTCCCGAACAGGCGCTGATATTCGCCGCCGAGCGCATCGTTCACATAGCGGCGCCAGCGGCCATCGACATCTTCATTCGCTTCGAGCTGGTTCACCGGCTGATCCAGCGGGCCGAGCGTTTGCGGCCGCGCGCCCACGCACCAGCCTTCGAAGAACACGAGTTGCGCCGGTCCTTCGATCGAATCCCACTGCGCCTTGGGCCGACGATCGTCGATCGACTTGTCGAAACGAGGCAACGGGACCTGTCCGCCATGCGCGAGAGCATTCAACGTGTGTACGCCCAACTTCGTGTCATGCGTACCCGGTACGCCGCGCGTACGAAGCAGCGGATGGACGTGCCTCGCCAGCGTCACCCGCTCCGCGAGTGGCAAGTACAAATCATCGAGGGAGAGATTCGCGACTTTGAGACCCGCTTCGGTGAAGCGGGCCGTCAGCGTCTTGCAGACGGTGCTCTTGCCGCTGCCCTGACTGCCACATACGCCGACCACGAGCGGGTGCCGCGATCGTGGCGGCAGCCTCGCCTGGATTGCGTGTTGGATGATGTCAGCGGCGGATTGCGATTCAGGCGACACGGTTGGGTGGCGTTCGGCCGGCGAAAAAGCTGTCCAGATTGTCGGCCATTTGCATGCCCATGGCAGTACGCGCTTCCAGCGTCGCGCTGCCGAGATGTGGCAATAGTACTGCGTTATCCAGCTCCCGCAGCGCCGGCGATACCGCCGGCTCGCGCTCATACACATCCAGACCGGCCGCCGCGATCTGCCGTTGCGCGAGGGCATTGGCCAATGCTTCCTCATCGACCACACTGCCACGCGCCGTGTTGATCAGGATCGCAGTCGATTTCATTCGAGCCAACGTGTTCGCATTGATCAAGTGATGCGTGGCCGCGCCGCCCGGACAATGCAACGACACCACATCGGACGCCGCGAGCAGACCTTCCAGCGTCTCATGATGCTCGGCGCCGAGCGCCCTTTCCTCTTCGGCACTGGCCCGGCTGCGCGAGTGATAGGCGATGCGCATGCCCAGTGCCGCGCGAGCACGACGCGCAGCTTCCTTAGCGATGCGGCCGAAGCCGATCAGGCCCAAAGTCTTGCCTTTCACATTCATGCCGAGCAGTTGGGTCGGCGCCCAACCGGTCCACCTGCCGGCACGCACCAGGCGCTCGCCCTCGCCCGCTCGACGACTGGTCATCAGGATCAGAAGAATGGTCAGCTCGGCGGTCGCATCGGTCAGCGCATCGGGCGTGTTGGTGACAATCAGGTTCGCTTGTCTGGCCGCTTCCAGATCGATGTGCTCGAAGCCCGCGCCGAAGTTGGCGATGATCCGCGTCTTCAGCCCGGAGTTGAGCAACAGCGCGGCATCCAACTTGTCGGTGATGGTCGGGGACAGCGCGTCGAAGCTGCGCAGCGCCATCAACAAGGCTTCCCGCCCGAGCGCACGATCGTCGGGATTGACGGTCACTTCATAACTGGCGCGCAGGCGTTCCAGCACCGACGCGGGCAAGCGGCGCGTAATCAACAAACTCGGACGTGACATGCGGACCTTCCTTGCTAAACCAGAATCGAGCGATCGATTTCGCCGACATTGCACACGCTGGTCAGCGCCATCGCCACTCGCATTTCCTTGGCGAAAATGTCCAGCAACTGACTGACACCGGCCCCGCCGTTCGCCGCGAGCGCGAATACCCAGGCTCGGCCCAACATTACACCTTCGGCGCCCAACGCCATCAGGCGCACCACATCGAGGCCGGACCTCACACCGGAATCCGCGAGAATCGTCACTTTGCCTTTCACTGCGTCGGCAATCGCCGGCAACGCGCGCGCGGATGAGAGCACACCGTCGAGCTGACGGCCGCCATGATTCGAAACGACAATGCCGTCGGCGCCGATCTGCGCCGCAGAGATCGCGTCTTCAGGATCGAGAATGCCTTTGAGGATGAGCGGTCCGTCCCAGGCCTGGCGCAACCAATCCAGATCGGCCCAACGAATCGTCGGGTCGAAGTTGGCGCCGAGCCAGCCCATGTAATCGCCCAGGCCGCTCTTCGCCCCCAGCACGGATTTGAGATTGCCCAGCGAATGCGGCCGGCCATGCAGACCCACGTCCCAGGACCAGCTCGGCTTGCCCATGGCCTGCAACACCCGCCGCAGCGGCGCGTTGCGCCCGGACATGCCCGAGTGAGCATCGCGATAACGAGCACCAGGCACCGCCATGTCGACAGTGAACACCAGCGCCTGCGCACCAACCGCCTTCGCACGGGACAACATCTCGCGCATGAAACCGCGGTCCTTGATTACATACAGCTGATACCAGATCGGCGCCGGACAATGCTTCGCGACTTCTTCGATCGAACAGATGGAGACCGTGGAAAGAGTGAATGGCACACCCGCATTGCACGCGGCCAGCGCCGCTTGCGTTTCACCCCGCCGGGCAGTCATCCCTGAGATGCCGATCGGACCGAGCACCACGGGCATGGACAGCTTGCGGCCGAACAGCGTCGTGCTCAGATCGACATTGGAAACGTCGCGCAACACGCGTTGCCGTAGTGCGATCTCGGTCAGATCGCTGACGTTCTTGTGCATGGTGCGCTCGTCATAAGCGCCACCATCGATGTAATCGAACAGAAACCGAGGCAGACGCCGCTTTGCGGCCCGGTGAAAATCTTTGAAGGACGCAAGCGTCATGCGGTCACCGGCTGATAGTCGTACATCAAAGGGCCCGTCCTCCCGCTCCGTTGCGCCCTTCACGGGCAAGAATTCCGGAATTGTACGGGCCTTCGACCACGACACGAATCCCTTCGCGCGCCTGGCTCAAACCGGCATCGGGCCCTGACGGCCCGATGCTCACTTCGTATATCAGGCCTTGAGCATAATATATCAGGCGCTCAGGATCCGGCTGGGACTTAGCGGGGATACTCGAGGCTGGGATACCAGTCGGGCCTGCGGCCTTCCGGGGTCATATCGAGCACGGTCCACAGCGGCATGAGATCGGGTGCGCCGCGCGGATCCTGACCGGGATCGGCCGTGTCGAAGCCCATCTCGCCCGCCCAGAAGTGACGAATGACACCATCGCGCCTGGTGAACACATTGACCGCAGCGGTATCGGCGAACTCTGGCGTATTGGCGCCATAGTCGGCGCTGTACTCGCGACTCGTATCTGAATACAGCTTGAGATTGCGCCAGCCGCGCTCATTCTTGAATGCGACCAGGCGCTCGATCGGCGACTGACCGATGATTGCGAGTGCGACATTCTGCTCGATGTCCTGCGCCTCGCCATCCCATGCGCTGAGCAATGACGTGCACATCGGGCACGGCCGGGCGCGCTCCGGTCCATACATATAACTGTAAACCACCACCGTCTGCTTATCGCCGAACAGGTCGGCGAAGGTCACCGGACCGCGCTCGCTCTGAAACTGATATTTCTTCTTTACCTCGCCGCCCGGCGGCAGTGCGCGACGCATCTCCGCCACTCGTTCGATGTGCCGGCGCAGCTCGATCTCCTCGGCAAGCAGGGCATTGCGCGCCCGACGGTATTCGGCGCTCTCGTTCGGAATGTCGATCTTGTTCCTTGCCGCCAGCTCCGCCGCCGGGATCAAGGGCTGAGTCGAAGTCTTCGTCTGGGCCATAGGGATCTCCTTGGAACGCCACCATGATGCTCCAAGGACGGACCGCAGTCCGCAGCGCCGACAGCGCCGGTCAATAAATATTCCGCACGGTCAGTCGTGCGTCTGACCCCACAGCGGCGTCGCGAGCATGGAGCGGCGCTGGCAGAACTGCTCGAACCAGCGTGTCAGGCGCGCCCGGGGCCTGAATGTCGGCAGTTCGCGAAATTCGAGCCAGCTCAAGGCCGTGGCCAGCGCGACCTGACCGATGTCGAGGGCCCCTTCGGGATCGAACTCGCGCTCCAGCCAGTCATAGCTGGCCAGCAATTTCTCCACATAACCATCGCGCAACGCGGGATAACGCAGCTCCTTCGGCCGGCGCTGGGTTTCCCAACGGATCGCGATACCGGCATCGGCCAACCCCTGCGCCACTGCCTGGACTTGCAGCGCACGCCAGCGTGCCTCGCCTTCGGTCGGAATCAGCTTGCGGCCGCTATGGAGCGTGTCGAGGTAGGCGCAAATCACGTCCGAATCAAACAATGCAGGCAGCCCCGGCCGCAGCAGCACGGGCACTTTTCCGAGGGGATTGGCCGTGAACACTGCTTCATTCCGTCGCAGCGGGCTGGTTTCGTGATGAATGACTTCGATCTGCTCAGCCAGCCCGGCCTCGTGCGCGAACACCAGCGCCTTGCGGGCATAAGGAGAATGGGTCTGATACAGCAACTTCATGAGCGGGTTCACCCCAGTTGTGACGTGGGCTACGATGGTAGAAGCGCAGCCGCGCGCAGCGGCCGCGATTCCAACAGGCTCATTGCAGTTTTTCCGCACCGACATGGATCTGGATCGTTTCGACCGCCAGCTGCTCAGCCTGGTCCAGGCGGACTCCGCACAAACTGCCGAGCAATTGGCGGAGCACGTCGGACTGTCGCCTTCTGCCATTCAGCGACGGCTGAAACGGATGCGCGAGCAAGGCGTCATCGCTCGCGACGTTGCGATCGTCGATCCGCGCGCCGTCGGGCGGCCGACCTTCTTTGTCGTGTCTTTGGAGATCGAACGCGAGCGCCCGGAACTATTGGCGCAGCTGCGTGAATGGCTGGCGCAGCGCGCCGAAGTTCAGCAAGCCTTTTATGTCACGGGCGAGACCGACTTCGTCATCATCGTCACGGCGCGCGACACCGAAGCCTTCGACGCCATGATGTCGCAGCTGGTCCAGGAGAATCCGAACGTGCGGCGCTTCACCACTAATGTCGTGCTCAACCTCCTCAAGCAAGGGCTGACGATTCCCGTGCCGCTGGACGACGAATAGCGGTTCTACCGCACGCACACCGGCGCAATTGCGGCCGATCGCCGCGCAACGCGCTCATACTCACCGCATGCAAGATCTGAAAAAACTCTGGGCACTGCTCTGGCCAGACGCCCAGCCCACGCCGTTGCTCGAATTGCCGCCGCTCACACAGCTGGCTGGCATTGGCCGGGTGTTCGTCAAAGTAGAGAGCGAGCGGCCGCTGGGCAGCTTCAAAGCACTCGGCGGAATGATTGCCGGCATCCGTGCGTTGGCGGCGGCCAGCGGAATCGCCGACCCAAGCGATTTGTTCACTGGCAAGACTGCACGAAAACTGCCTCGACTGATCTGCGCCAGCGAAGGCAACCACGGCCTGGCCGTCGCAGCCGCTGCAGACAAAGCAGGCACCCAAGCTATCGTCTTCCTGCCCAGAGAAGTCAGCCCCAGTCGGGCCAGTCGCATCGAAGCGTTCGATGCCGAGATCGTCCGAATCAACGGCACCTATGATGATGCCGTCGCGGCCGCTGCAACCGCCGCCGCACGCGGCGACGGATTGCTGATTGCCGATACCGCCAGCGATCCGGACTCGCCGGTGGTCAATGACGTCATGGCGGGTTACGGCATGTTGGCGGACGAGCTGATCGATCAATTTCGTGAGCGGCCGCTCGAACGACCGACACATCTGTTCGTGCAAGCCGGCGTCGGCGGTCTCGCCGCTGCGATGGTACAGGGCCTGCAATCACTGCTGCGCCCGCCGCAGCAGTATCTAATCGTCGAGCCGGATGCCGCGCCTTGCGTCGCGCGAGCACTTCAGGTCGGCGAACCTACGCTCATCGAAGGCGATCTGCACACGTCTGCCTCGATGCTCGCCTGCGGCATGGTGTCCGCTCCGGCGCTGAGAATTCTGCAGCGGCACTCGGTTGCTTCGGTGCTGGTTTCAGATGTTCAGCTGCACGTCGCCGCGGCGGAGTTACGAAGCGCCGGTGGACCCGCAACCACCGAATCCGGTGCGACCGGCCTCGCAGGGTTGCTACAAGTGGCCGCGCGGCACGACCTGCGATCGTTACATCAACTCGACAACGACAGCATCGTCCTCCTGATCGCCACCGAGCGCGCCTGAAATACCGGCTTGACATGCAACCTTAGGGTTGCATAATGATCCCATGGATCTGGACGCTGCGTTTCGCGCATTGGCGGACAGCAGCCGGCGCGCGCTGCTCGATCGTCTGCACGAGCAGAACGGCCAGACATTGGCGCAGCTGTGCGAAGGCCTGGATATGAGCCGCCAAGCCGTGACCAAGCATCTGGTGATTCTGGAACAGGCCAATCTCGTCGTCGTGCAATGGCAGGGACGCGAGAAGCTGCACTACCTCAATCCCGTGCCCATTCACGAGATCGCCGAGCGCTGGATCCGCAAGTACGAGCGCGGCCGCCTGCGCGCGCTCGCCGATCTGAAGAAACGCCTGGAAGGAGACGACGATGAGTAGCAAGTTCGTCTATGTCACCTATATCCGCACCACGGCCGAGCAATTGTGGGATGCGCTCACGCAGCCGCAGTTCACTCGTCAGTACTGGGCCGAGACCTGGCAGGACTGCGACTGGACCGAAGGTGCGTCGTGGCAGCTGATGATTCCCGACGGACGCGTCGGCGACAGCGGCAAAGTGCTCGAGATCGACCGCCCGCGCAAGCTCGTGCTCCATTGGCACAATCAATTCGTGCCGGAGATGAAAGCCGAAGGGCCGACGCGCTTGACCTATGAGCTGGAACAGAACGGCGACGAAGTAAAACTCACCGTCATTCACGAAAGCGACGTATCGGACTCCAAGACCATCGACGCCGTCTCGAATGGCTGGCCCGGCCTGCTCGCCAGTGTGAAAAGTCTGCTCGAAACCGGCCGCCCGCTCGACAGCACGACCCGCTGGCCCGAGGGCCACTGAGCCCGAGGAACTTTGGGTTCCACTGCTCTCTTGTTCGGACTCATCGCCGCCGTTTCGAGAGAGCATCATGAGCCCCCCGAAAGAATTTCCCAAGCCGCCGTTTCCCAAACAACAACAGTCCCTGCCCGGCTCGAGCAAAGCCATGCAGCCCGAGCCGGATTATGGCGAGGACAGCTACCGGGGTGCGAATCGTCTGACGGACAAGAAGGCGCTGATTACCGGCGCCGATTCCGGCATTGGCCGTGCCGTCGCGCTCGCATTTGCGCGCGAAGGCGCCGACGTGGTCGTGAGTTATCTCAGCGAACACGAAGATGCGAAAGAGACGCAGCGATTGATCGAGTCCGCGGGTCGCAAGTGCGTGCTGGTACCAGGCGACATCGCGCAAGCCGAACATTGCCGCGCACTGGTGAAGAAGGCCGTCGAAGCGTTCGGACGCATCGATATTCTGGTCAACAACGCCGCGCATCAGATGACTTTCGACTCGTTGGAAAAGATTCCCGACGAGGAATGGGACAAGACCATCGCGACCAACCTCTCGGCGATGTTCTACATCACCAAGGCCGCCATGCCGCACATGCAGGCGGGCGCCAGCATCATCAACACGGCCTCGATCAATGCCGATGTTCCGAATCCGACCCTGCTCGCGTATGCGACCACCAAAGGCGCGATTCAGAACTTCAGCGCAGGACTCGCGCAGCTGCTCGCCGAGAAAGGCATTCGAGCGAACAGTGTCGCGCCCGGCCCGGTCTGGACGCCATTGATCCCGGCGTCGATGGCCGCGGACAAAGTGCAGAACTTTGGATCCCAAGTGCCGATGAAACGACCCGCGCAACCGTGCGAGCTGGCGCCGGTCTATGTGATGCTCGCCAGTGACGAGAGCAGCTACGTATCGGGCGCGACCGTTGCAGTCACGGGTGGCAAGCCACTTCTCTAAATGAGAAATGCGCTGCCTTCGCGCCGGTCGCGGCGGAGTTCATGCTCCGACCGCGGCCAGCACCGCAAGCCTCGTCACGAAGCCATGTTCACGACGACTTTGATGCAGTCGTCTTCCTTGTTGCGGAACATCTCGAACGCGTCCGGCACCTCATCGATGCTGACGCGGTGACTGATGATCATGGTCGGGTCGACCTCACCGTTCTCGATGCGAGCCAGTAGCGGCTTCATATAGCGCTGCACATGAGTCTGGCCGGACTTGATGGTCAGTGCCCTGTTTACGATCGCGCCGAGCGGAATCTTGTCGGCCAGGCCTCCGTACACGCCAGGCACCGAGATCGTGCCACCGTTGCGACAGGCCTGAATACACTCTCGCAGCACGCCAGGCCGCTCGGTTTCCATACGCAGCGCCTGCTTCACTTTGTCATAAGTCCCCTGTACGCCATGCATGTGCGCTTCCATGCCGACTGCATCGATGCATGCGTCGGGCCCGCGGCCGCCGGTCCATTCCTTCAACGTATCCAGCGTATCCATCTCCTCGTAATTGATGGTCTCCGCGCCGGCGCGATGCGCGAGATTCAGGCGCTCGGGAAAGCGATCGATCGCGATCACTCGAGACGCGCCCAACAGCTTGGCGCTCATGATCGCGAACAGGCCGACTGGACCGCAGCCCCACACGGCCACCGTATCGCCTTGCTTGATGTCGCAATTCTCCGCGGCCATGTAGCCGGTGGGCAGGATGTCGCCGAGAAACAGGACTTGCTCGTCGCTGATGGTGTTCGGGATTTTGAGCGGGCCCACGTCCGCGAATGGGACGCGCACATATTCGGCCTGCCCACCTGCATAGCCGCCCAGCAAATGCGAGTAACCGAAGATGCCGCACGGTGAATGGCCCCAGAACTTCTCCGCCAACCGCGCATTCGGATTGGAGTTCTCGCACAGCGAATACATTTCCTGCTCGCAAAAGAAACAATTGCCGCAGGAAATCGGAAACGGCACCACGACCCGATCGCCGGGCGCCAGATTGGTCACCCCGGGGCCGGTCTCCACCACTTCGCCCATGAACTCGTGGCCGAGAATGTCGCCTCTCATCATGCCGGGCACGTAACCATCGTACAGATGAAGGTCCGAGCCGCAGATCGCCGCTTTGCGCACTTTGATCACGGCGTCGCGAGGATTGATCAGGCGAGCGTCAGGCACTTCCTCGATGCCGACCTTGTGCACTCCTTGCCAACACACGGCTCTCATGACTCCACCTTGCCGAATGCACGGCCGATCATGCTGCGTCTGCCGGCGGGCTGGCCTCGGGTCGTCGCGATCTCGCCGGTCTCGATCAATTGTTTCAGACGTCGCAGGTCCGCGCTCATCATGGCTTCCGGCGCCATCGAGACCAGCTCCGCAGCCTTCACTGCCGCGCTACCGCCGGGCATGCCGTAATAAACCTCGACGCGGATCTGTGTCTGTGTCCCGTCGCCATCGGGCGCGGGCTCGAAGCGCACGCTGCCGACATGGTTTACTTCCGAGTCGGCGACGGTGCGCCAGGACAGCAGGCGACCGGGCTGATCCTCGACGATCTCCGATTGCCAGCGCAGCTGCATGCCGCCGGGCATGCGCGCCGACCATTCCGATCTGTGCTGATCGAGCTCCGTGACCGATTCCAGATAGGACATGAAGCGCGGCAGGTTCTCCAGCTTGCGCCAGAATTGATACACCTCTTGCGGGGGACTGTTGATCATCAGGCTGACGTGAACGGGCACGTCCTGCCCGGCCTCAGCCATCGACGATTGCAGATCCACTTTGCTCGCATACAGATCCAGCGCAGTAACGCCGGCTACCGCCGTCGCTGTCGCGGCCACTCGCGTAGGATTTGCATCCGGTGAACGCAGCGATGCGCCCAGCAATGCCAGATCCATCACATCGCCGACAACGCGCGACATCGCAAACGTTGCGGGAGCGCGGCCCGACAGCAATCCCACGCCGCTGACCACTTCACGCACGCCACACATTCGTAACACGGTGCTTTGCTCGCCGACGCCGATCACGCGTCCGAGGGTTTTGGGCGCAAGAATTTCCGCCATTCCCAGCCCGACACTGAACCAGCCTAGAGGGCGATCGAGCGGGGGTTGTTGAGTCAAGGACACAGCCATGGTCTTACCTCACTAACCCTGAATTGGACGTTGCGAACCGCCGTCGGAGCTCGAAGCTCCCTTGCCGTTGGAGCGACGCTCCAACGAAGAGGCGACGGCCTCACGCAGGTTCTCGTATTCGCGCTGGCCCACTTCTTTGGCGCGCGCCACCGTGCGATCGTGCACGGGCCCGACCCACTTGTTCTCGTACTCCGTCATGGGAAGCGCAGCACCGATGATTGCACCGACGGCGAGCGCCAGAGCACCGAGCGCGAGCGGCTGCTCCTGAACCAGACCTGCGAAGTTCGAACCCGCACGGCGAGCGCGCCCCCGCACGTCCTGCAGCGGCTCCGATAACGTATCGGCCACCCTGTTCGTGACGCGACGCGCCCTGCGCCGAGCCTTGTGAGCCGCATTGCTTACACGGCCATGCGCCGACGTGTCCCATGCATCCTCATCGCGGGACCAGTCTGGCTCGCGATTCATGTAACCGTATTCCGACCGCGACCTCGTCACCGACGTCGCCAGCCAGATCAGGCCGGCTGCGGTGAGAATCGTTGGCACGGGATTCCGCCGCACCGTATCCGTCGCCTCGCGCAAGAACTCCGAGCCGGTGTCCCGAATGAATTCCATGGAGCGATCGAGCAACTCTCCGGAAGAAAACTTGCGCTGGATCTGGTCGAGCGTGTCATCCAGATTGGCGCGAATCCGCTCGCCCTGTCGTTCGAGATCCGCCGCGCTGCGCCTGTCAGTTCTAGCGTTCATCATGTCCTCCGCGCGACCACGGTCGCATCTTTATGCAGGGATTCTTGAGTGCGATCGAACTGCTCGCGCAGATGCGACCACTTACGCGTGCCTGCTTTCAGCAGGATGAAGCCGGCGATCAACAGCACGATGCTGACGATCAACGCCGCGAGCCATGGGCGCATGACCTCGGAGAGCGCCAGCACGATCGTTGCGACCAGAGTCAGTGCCCCCGCAAGCGACACGCCAAAGGCAATCGCGAAGGGGACGATGCTCAGTTTTACATCGCGCAACGCCGTGCGAGCTTCGGCTTTGGCCAGCGCAATCTCATTTCTCGCCAGCGCCAGAGCATCATCCATCAATCGGCTCAGCAGCCCTGCTACCGAGGCATCCGTGGGACCGCCGCCGGATATGGGAGAAGAAGCCATGACTCATGACCCTCGCTACGGAGCCCCATAGGTATCCGATGAGGCCGACCCACGATAGAACGAGGGATTTTGTTGCCGGTCAGCCTCGCTCCACGCCTGCGCTTCGAATTCCACCCGCTCGTCGTACTCTTCATAGGGCACGTCCAGGTCCTCGCCGGAGGCCTTCATGAAGCGCGCAATCACGACGCCGACCGCGGCGCTGCCGAGTAGAAACATTCCGGGGTGCCGGACCGCCATCTGACGCACCTGGCGATACAGGTCGCCGATGCTGTCCTCGCGCAAATGAGTCGCGAGTCCTCCGACCCTGTCAGCGAGGCTCGCTGCAAAGTTTGCGAGCGTCGGCTGCGATTCATCGAGGTGCGCACCGGCCTTGTCGATGGCGTCCGCAATATCCGCGATCTGGTCCGCGGCGGCGCGTTTGCCGCTTTCCATTCTTTGCTTGCCGTCCTCTCGCAAGCGCTGTTTCAAGTTGGCAGCACGCTCACGCGCTCCTGAAGTGCTTGTGCTGTCGGTGGATTCGGTCATGGCGGCACTCTCCGGTTGAAATCTCATCAACGGTGCCGAATTTCAATCGCGCGGCCACAAGAAGGTTCCGCCGCGCTCACCGGCACCGAAGCAAACAACAGTGCACGCCATCCGCTGACAGCGTAAATCGCGGCATCTGTCGAGCGGATTGCCCGCCGTACGCATGCGCCAATGGCACGCTATGCACCATTCGCACTGACGGTCACAGGCCTCAGACGGGCGCGCGCGACCATCCGTCGCTCCGCACTACCTCGTAGCCGATTTGTGATTTCCGAGGTTCGCGCGCGCCGGCGGGACGCATTGCGACCGGAATGAAGCCGCTGAACGAGCGCAAGCGACGCATGAAACACCCGCCAAACATCTGTTTTGGCGCACGCCGCGACATTCCTTTTGCATTTTTACCGGCTCAACGCTCAATTCCAGTCGATATGAACCGGTTTAGATGCTTGCCCTACAGGGAATATTTCGGTAAGCAGGCGCACCCACGGATACGTTTGTCGGCAAATATACAAATGCGTGGTGTTTATTTGGTACGATAGCGGCCATCGACGTTCCAAACATGGCCATATCGAACATTTCCATCACATCCCATGACGAAAGTGCTGTGAGCCAGCGCCCGCTAGCTCATACTCCAAGCCCCTCGTCCAGCTGTGACTTTGTATTTTTTTTCTGAAGTTTCATAAGCGGCCGCCGATGTCAAGCCGATGCTGAATGCATCGACTCGATCAATCAGACGAGTTCACGACCGCGGAACTCGTCGCGGCGGCTGCGGATTCAAGCGGCGTTACCCAGAGGACTAACCATGGCAACTAAAGCAAAACGATCCAAGACTCCTGCTAAGAAGAAGAGCTCCAAGGCAGCAACTTCCCGCGTTCGTTGGACGAGTCAGAATGACCGCGAAATGAAGGCCCTGATCAAGGAACAGACCCCGGCCCGCGCCATCGCGACCAAGCTGAAGCGCACCGAGGCGGCCGTCCGCCAGCGCATCCACAAGCTCGGCCTGTCGCTGCGCTCGTCGAAGAAGAAGGCTAAGGCCAAGGCCCGCCGCTAATCCGGATCCGGGTTGAAACATTCGGGGTGTGGCTGCGGGCAGGATGCCCGGCCGCACCTGCCGATGTTTCCTCAGGCTGCCAGCGCAGGCTTGCCTCGCTGGCCGCCTAATGATTACAAGCTCTTAATATTTCTCCGCGCACATTCACCGCCCGCCGCGACCAGCGCCGCCGGTTTGACCGCCCCCGCCTGGCCCGCCTATAGTCGCGGCCCATGATCCGAATCAGCAAACGCAACCAGCAACAAGCGCGCTTCATTGCGGCGGTTGCGCATGCGTGCGTTCGGACATCTGCGGGTCGCCACTAGACCCAAAGCCCCCACCCCACCATCCGCAACCCCGCCATCGGCGGGGCTTCGTCGAGCTTCGCCGGCCACCTAAGCAGGAGCCTGACCATGAAGCATTTCATCAGTGACGAAGCTATCGAGCGCATTGCACTCGGTGTGCTCGACCGGACTTTGCCCAAATCGGAATGGACGCACGCCGCCCACTTCGCCGCAGCGCTCTGGGTGTTGCGACGGCCCGGCATGAACGCCGAGCGCGACATGCCCAGGTTGATTCGCGCTTACAACCTGGCGACGGGCGTGGCGAATACCGATTCGAGTGGATATCACGAGACCATCACGCTGGCCTCGCTGCGGGCCGCACGCGACTGGCTGGCAAAGAGCCCGGAAAAGGCGCTGCACGAAGCGCTCGACGAGTTGCTCGCGAGCCGCTATGGGCGCTCCGACTGGCTGCTGGAATACTGGTCGAAACCCATGCTGTTCTCAGTGATGGCGCGGCGCGCGTGGATCGATCCGGATCGCAAGGCGCTGCCGTTCTAAGCGTTGCGGGTTTCCAGCTCGAGCACGCGGACGAACATTGGCCTCAGCACCAGAATGCTGAGCGAGCCCGCGAGCGCGACCAGCACATGGAGCATCCAGAACATCACGGGGCCAAGCGGCTCGTAGAAGCGCGCCAACCAGCCGCTCGCGATGCCACCGACGAACAGACCCAAATAATAAGAGCCGACCATCATGGCGTTCACGGCAGGCGGCGCCGCACGCGACACCAGCGCGAGTGCAATCGGCGCCACATAGAGATAGGAGGCGGCACAGATGAAATGGAACAGAATGGGCCAGCCCACCGGCACCTGCTCGCGGCCCGCCAGCCATTGTCCAGCGCTCAACAACAGACAGGCGATGGCGAAGAATCCACAGCCGAGCGCGATCTTCGCCAGATCGCCGGGCTCGGCGCCCCGCTGCGCCTGGCGACGCCACACGAACATGACCAGCGGCGCGAACAACAGCACAGTCAAGGAATCCAAGGCCTGGAACCAGGTCACCGGCAACGTCCAGCCAAACGCCAGCGAGCGATCGACCTGGTCGCGCAGCCACACCGGATAGGTGTTCCACACCTGCGTCTGCACCGTCCAGAACAGTGCAGTAATCGCCAGCAACACCAATATCACAATGACTTTGCGCAAGTCGCCGGACTGCATGCGCGGGCGCTCGCGAAGCTTCGCGTCACGCGGTCCCTCGGCGGGCAGATATTTCGCACCGGAAAGATAGATGACGATGCCAATCAACATGCCGATGCCGGCGGCGCCAAATCCATAGTGCCAGCCATAGAACTCACCCAATGTGCCGCATACCAACGGTGCGATGAATGCGCCCACGTTGATAGCAGTGCAGTAGGCGGTATAGGCGCTGTCGCGGCGACGATCGTCCTTGGCATATAGCGCGCCGACCTGCGCGGCAAGATTTCCTTTGAGCAAACCGGAGCCGACGATCAATGCGGCCAGCGCCGGCACGAACGCCGCTTCGAACGCCATCAAGAAGTGTCCGACCGCCATGGCCGCGGCACCGAGCAACACCGCCCGTCGCCTGCCCATGACGTGGTCGCCGAGCAGGCCCCCAAAAATGGGCACGAAATAAACCAGACCGATATACAGCCCGAAGATCTGCGCCGCGAGCGCTTGCGTGGACAACGTGCCGAACACCGCCTCGATGGCGGCGCGCGCAGCGGCGAAGCCGGCCACCTGCTCGACCACTCCGGGATGCAGCAGATAACCCGACATGTACAGCACCAGCAGTGCCTGCATGCCGTAAAAGGAAAATCGCTCCCAGGCCTCGGTAAAGGCGATGTACGCCAGGCCGCGCGGATGACCGAAGAATTCGGCGGTGGCGGCCGGGGTTGCGACGGGCGCTGAGGCCTCGGCGATGGTATTCAACGGCACCCCTTCGCGGTGAAACGGATCCGGAGCGTGCGTCCAGAATTTAACGATGTTGTCAGCGTCGCCCGCCCGGTTAGCAGTGCCAAAGCCAGCCCGCTTGGTGCCGTTTTCGCACCGCTCATGACACAATCAAAATGGTTCAGTACACAATGCCTCATTTTATGAATGCCTGCTGTCGCCGGAGAGCAGGCGGGACCTAAAAACTTCCCCTGCCGTGGGGAAGCCAAGAGCAGTGAAATAGATGAGCGAGGACAAGATCGCGCACCAGCCGGCGGCCACCCTGCCGTCACGCAAGGCGCTGCCCCCTTTCGAAGCACTGCGCGCATTCGATGCCGTCGCGCGCCTCGGCGGTGTCCGCAAAGCCGCTCAATATTTGTGCCGCGACCATGCGGTGGTGAGCCGGCACCTGCGCGCCATCGAAGACTGGACCGGCACCAAGTTGATTCAACGCACGCCCGGCGGCGCGGTGCTGACCGAGGACGGCATTCGATATCACAAGCAGATTGCCACAGCCATCGACTTGATCGCCGGCGCCACCGTCGATCTGATGAAGCGCGGCGACGATCATCGTTTACATATTCGCTGCATGCCCGGCTTCGCGCTGCTGTGGCTGTCGAGCCGACTCGGCGAATTCGAGAAGGCCAATCCCGGCATCGATATCGAAGTGCGGCCGCTCGATCGCCTGCCCGACGTGCTGGCTCATCACACCGATGTCGAGATCCGTCTGGTGGCCCCTTATGCGGACCGCATCGAGCTGGCGGCCGAACTGCGCAGCGCCGAGATCGTGCATACGCCGGTGCTGGCAGTCGCCAGTCGTGAGTATCTCGCCCGCTCGGCGCCGATCAACGAGCCGCGCGATCTGTTGACTCACCAGCTGTTGCACGAGGAAAACTTCAACCGCTGGCGCAACTGGCTCAGCTTCCATGGCATCCACGAGGATGTGGAGCTCAGCGGCACGCGCCTGTGGCAGGGCCATCTCACACTGGATGCGGCGAGGCATGGCCGCGGTATCTCGCTGACCAACTACGTGATCGTGGCGGACGATCTGGCGAGCGGCCGGCTGGTCGATGTCGGCGAGGGCAAGCCGGCGTTCCAGCCGCAGGCAGTGGGTATTTATTACTTCATCGCGCGCGAGAAGCGCTGGGATTCGCCGGTGATTCGCAAGTTCCGGCAGTGGATGATCGCGACCATCAAGAAACAGCACCCGCATCTGCAGGCGGGCACGCCTTAACGGAAAAGCCGGGCGCGGCTGAAACCCCTCCCGCCGCGCCCATAAACAGCGTTACCCGACGCCGAATTTTTTCGCAGTCTCATCCAGCGCCTTGCGCGCCTTCTCAGTCAATTCATCCACCTGCGTCTTGGTGAGGATCAGCGGCGGGCTCAACACCATCGACTGATACACCGCTCGCATGATCAAGCCATTGTTCGCGGCCACATCGCGGCAGAAGTTCGCCGCATCGTCCTGCGCCGTGAAGATTTCGCAAGTCTGCTTGTTCTTCACCAGCTGAATGGCGGCAATCAGGCCGACGCCGCGAATCTCGCCGACGATGGGATGCGACGCCGCCAGCTCCTGCAGGCACTTGCGGAAGTACGGCGCGATCTCCTCGCGTACGCGCTCGACCAGGCCTTCCGAACGCATCAACTGAATGTTAGCGATCGCCACGGCGCACGACGCCGGATGGCCGGAATACGTGTAGCCGTGCGCCAGCGCGCCGCCTTCGTTGATTTCCTTCCAGATGCGATCGTGGATCGCGACACCCGCGATCGGCAAATAGCCCGACGACAAGCCCTTCGCCATCGGCATCAGATCCGGATCGATGCCGTACGTCTGCGAGCCAAACCACTGCCCCGTGCGGCCGAAGCCGCAGATGACTTCATCGGCCACGACCAGCACATCGTACTTGCGACAGATCCGCTGAATCTCCGCCCAGTAACCCGGCGGCGGCTCGTACACGCCGCCCGCGCCCTGCACCGGCTCGCCGACGAAGGCCGCGACATTGTCAGCGCCCAGCTCGAGAATTTTCTCTTCGAGCAGACGCGCCGCCTTGAGCCCGTACTCCTCCACAGTCAGCCCGCCACCCTGCGTGTAGTAGTGCGGATGAGCGATGTGCGCGAACTCGGGCAGCAACTGTCCATCGAGTGCATGCATGTGCGACATGCCACCAAGGCTCACGGCCGCCAGCGTGCTGCCGTGATAGCCCAAGGTGCGAGCGATGAACGTGCGCTTGGTCGGCTTACCCTTGACGCGCCAATAGTGACGCGCGAGGCGAATGACCGTGTCGTTCGCTTCCGAGCCCGAGTTCGTATAGAAGAAGTGCTGCAAACCGGGCGGAGTCACCTCCGCCAGTACCCGGCCCAGTTCGATCTGCGACGGCGTCGACGTTTGGAAGAAACTGTTGTAGTACGGCAGCGTCTGCAGCTGCTGAGTCGCCGCATCCACCAGCTCTTTGCGGCCGTAGCCGACATTGACGCACCACAGGCCCGCCATGCCATCGAGGATCTTGTTGCCGTCGCTGTCCCACACGTACGCGCCTTCGGCACGAGTGATGATCCGCACGCCCTTGCCGGCCAGCGCCTTCTGATCGGTGAAGGGATGGACATGGTGAGCCACGTCCAACGCCCGATAATCCTGAGTGCTTCTGAATGTCTGCGCCATCGCTTTCTCTTTAGAACTGGTAGCCCACTTTCACGCCGATCTCACGCGGCCGCGTGCGGTTGGCATTGGTCCACTCGTGATAGGGATCGATCCACTTGTTCGTGTTCGTGAGGTTGTTCCCGAACAGCTCGAGGCTCGCCTTGCCCAACGTCACGCCCAGGCGCGCGGACAGCAATGAGATGTCATCCGAGTAGAACGGCAAATACTGACCGTAAAACACGCTGCGATCGATATAACTCACCTTGTCGCGATAGCTGTAGTCGACACGGAAGAATGCCGGCATGGTGGCGGTCAGATCGAAGTCGTAGTTCGCCCCCAGCGTGTAGCTGAGCTCCGGCACGTAGTCGACCGGATCGCCGGCCAGATTGGTGGCATCGGTCGCCTTCACCGCCACGACCTCGCTATCCATGTACGCCGCCGTCATGTTCAGCGTCAGCTGTGCGAACGGATGCCACGTCAGACCGAGCTCCGCGCCCTTTACTTCCACCTTGCCGATGTTGGTGGTGTTCTGATCGGTGGTGCCGTCCGGGTTCAGAATCAAGCCACGGCGCAGCATGTCTTTGTAGTCGCTGTAGAACACAGCCACTTCATACGCCACCACGCCGCCGCCGAGCACGCCTTTGCTGCCGAGCTCGTAGCTCCACAGTTGCTCGGGCTGGTAGTTCGGCAAGGCGCCCTGGTTGAAGCCGCCGCTGCGGAAGCCGCTGCCGGCGCTGGCGTAGACGTTGATGTCGTCGGTGACCTTGAACGACGTGTAGAAGCGCGGATCCGTCGAATTGAACGAGTCCGTCTCGGTGAACACGCCATTGAACGTTTCCTGATCGTCCTCGAAGTAGCGCACGCCGGCCCCCACTTCCCAACGATCCGTGAGGCGATAGGAAACATCGCCGAACAACGCATACGACTCGTACCGATCCTTGTCCAGGTACGGCAGGTCGCTGTAATACTCGTCGGGGAAAGCCGGGTTGTTGTAATCGATCAGCGTGTCGTACACGGCCTCGTAGCGGCTGCCGAGGGTGCGATAGAACGCGCCGACCGTGTAGTTGAGCGGGCCGTCGCCGGAGGAAGACAGGCGTAGCTCCTGCGAGAACTGGTGCATGGCCTGCCGCCGTTCGTCAGTGCCCTCGATGATCGCGCCGCCGGGCGCGAACGCCCCATAGTTGGTCTTGTCGGTAGCGATGTACGAGAACGGGAAGTGATGCGAGTAGTCGATGTAAGTGCTGGAGCTGAGCAGCTCGCCGATGCCGACGTCGAGCTT
Source organism: Steroidobacter cummioxidans (assembly GCF_003104955.1). Lineage (NCBI taxonomy): Bacteria > Pseudomonadati > Pseudomonadota > Gammaproteobacteria > Steroidobacterales > Steroidobacteraceae > Steroidobacter > Steroidobacter cummioxidans. The sequence goes on from NZ_LSRW01000003.1 coordinate 135,986, forward strand.
CACGTCAAGGTTGTACAGGTCGTAATCGAACTGCTTGGCCACCAGGCGGCGCGAACGATCCACGGCGACGGTCACCGTGCGATCCGGATTCTCGTACCCCAGGCCGAGCTCGCTCTCATTGCGATGGACCACGACCGTGCCCTGTACCGACAACGCATCGCTGGGCTTCCACAGCGCCTTCATGCGCACGTTGCGCAAATCCTGATTGTTGCCGTTCTTGATACCGGCCTGCGGCTGATCCTGCCAACCACCGCCCTGTTGCGCCGTGGCGGCGATGCGAATACCGAATTTGTCGGTGACGATGGGCGCGTTGAAGACGCCGGTGAGGACTTCGCGCGAATCGCCGCCGCTGATGAACGACTCCTGCGCCCCGATGGAACCCCCGAACGCAGTCAGATCGGGCGATTTGGTGATGTAACGGATCGCGCCCGCGACCGAACCCTGGCCGTACAGCGTGCCCTGCGGTCCCTTCAGCACTTCGACTCGCTCCAGATCGAGCGGACGCGCGTCGAGCTGATCGAAGCCAGTGAGCGTGAGCGGCGCTTCGTCCAGGTAGACGCCGACCAGCGCATCGGTGCCGTACTGGTTGCTCAAACCACGCATGAAGATCTGATAGCTGCCCGGACCGTCTTCGCGCAACGCCATGCCAGGCACCGCGAACGAGATGTCTTGAATGTCTCTCAGGCCCTTCTGCTCGATCTCGCCGCCGCTGATGGCGGTGATCGCCGCTGGCACGTCGACCAGGCGCTGCTCGCGCTTCTGCGCGGTCACGATCACCTCCTCGACCGTCAGCTCCTGCGCCATGGTGCTGACCGACGTGGTTGCACCCACCACCGCCAGTGCCGTTATGTAGTTCAGTCGCGTTGCCATGTTGCCTCCCAAAATCTTGATCCCCAGGGTAAAGCCGTTATGTTTTTTGTGTGTCCGGTCGCTACATCAGCGCTGCCACTGCGCTGTTGAAGAAGTCGTTGTCGGGAATCGCCTCGGCGCCTTTCGGTTTGGAGCGGGCACTCAGAACCGCCACGAGGACCTGCTCGCGCGGATTGATGTAGATGTATTGACCGAAGATGCCGCGAGCGCTGAAAGCGCCATCGGTGAATGAGCCATTGGATCGTGCCACGGGCCACCACATGTAGCCGTAGTCCACGCGCGCACTGCCCACCTGGCGCGGCTGCGTCGCTTCGGCGATCCAGCCTTCCGGCAGCACACGCTCGTTGCCGATGACGCCATCGTTGGCCATGAACAAGCCGAAGCGCGCGTAGTCACGCAGCGTCGCATTGATGCCGCTGCCGGCCACTTCCAGTCCGCCTGGCGCTTCGAGCCACCAGGTGGCGTCGTACTCCATGCCGACCTTGGACCAGATTTTTTGTGACAGGTAGTCCGCGCACCACAGGCCAGTGGCTGCGCGAACCAATGCGCCGACGACATGCGTCTCGCCGGTGCTGTAATTCCAAACGGCGCCCGGCACGGACACCCGCTTCTGGCTGGCCAGAAACTTCATGATCGCGCCCGGCTGCTGAGCGATCTGCAACTCGAGCATGCGACGACGCTCGGAATTCGGATCGGTGTGCGTGTCATCCCAATGCACGCCCGACGTCATCTGCAGCAGATGACGGATCGACACGCCGTCGTAACTCGTGCCACGCAGCTCGGGCAGATAGCGAGTGAGCTGGTCGTCGACACCGCCAATGAGCTTGTCTCGAATCGCGGCACCGATGAGCGTGGTGCTCACCGACTTCGCCATCGACATGGAGATCCAGCGAGTGGTGGCGTCGATGCCCAGATCGTAGTGCTCGAACGCGATGCGCCCGCGCTTCATCAACAGCAGACCAGCGATGCGATTGCGAGAAAGGTAGTCCGCCAGGTCGTACTCCACGCCTCGGGAGTGCACGACCAGATCCTGCAACTGAATGTCGGCACGCGGCAGCTCTTGAACAGGACCGCCTCGGGCGATCGTGCGCGTCGCGAACTCCCACTGCGTGTCACGGAACAAGCGCAGCTGGGCGTCGGGGAGCAGCTTGCCCGCGTATGCATCGCGGGCTTGGCTGGCGGCGACCTGAGGTTCATCCGCACGTCGGCTGCGGACTTCGGCGTCGCGATGCAAGGTGAAAATTCCTAAATAACAGCGGTGCCGCTGTTATATCGCCAGCCCACCGAGCGCACAGTTGCCAATGCTGACGGCGTCGGTGAGCTGCGATCACCAGGGAGCGCGCTCCGTGGTGCGCCTGGATCACTGCGCGAATTTCGCTCCAATCTGCTGCCAGTGACCCGGATTCAGAATCAACTTGCCGTCCACAAAGCGCACGTTGAGCGGATATCGCCCGGGCACCGTAAAGTCCCCCGGCGCGACCGGCAGCAACTCCACCGCCGACTGCTTCTTGATGGCGAACGCGTCGCGAGCACCTATGGCTCGAGCAACGAGCTTGCCGCCTTCATTGGCGACCCGCACGCTGACGATGTCGCTGAACTTGTACTCGCCCGCGTACTTCTCCAGATCGGCAGCGGCAACCTTGACGCGCTTGTTCGGCTGGAAAGCCCTGGGCTGCTCGGGCACCGATGCAAGGATCGCGTCCCACATCACTTCGCCCGCAATGACGCCGAGATCCACGGACGTGAGCACACCCGGCGTCTGCTCATCCACTTCGCCAGTGGAGATGGCGTAGAGCACGTCGCCGTCATACTCGGTCGCGAACGGTTGCAGCCCACGCGCCATCGACGTGTGAACCTGAACTGCAATCCGTTGCAGCAACGCCGGCTCCAGCGTCTGATTCACGATGACGAGACTGACCGTCGTGTTGCGTGCGGCCTCCTTCGGTGGCTGCCAACCCGGCTTGCGGCTGTCGGGCATGCCTGCGAGCAAATCGGTAGGACGCAACGGCTGCGGCCAGTTCGCGCCCGGATTGCACGCGACCACTTTGCCATCGCGATCCGTCACCACGCCAAACGCATTCACGACTGTGAACGCGGCGATCTTCACCGGCCCGACCTGGCGATAGGCACCGCCTTGACCCGAATGCACATTACAACCGAAGAACTGACCGCTGCGCGCCGAGCGTCCGGCACCTTGCGCACCCAGCGGAAACACACCCGGCTGCGCACCACGCAACGCTGCCTGCGCCAGCCGCTTGTCCGGATAGATCTCGTTCAGGCGACGATCGCCGAAGTCATAAATGATCGCGCCTACCGACAACGCAATGTTGTCCCAATTGCCGCTGCGCTCGCCCTCGTCCTTGAGCGCCGTGGCCACCGCGGTCGTTGATTCGAGGCCATACCACGAGCCGCCCGAGAACACGACCGTGTCGACTTCGGGTGCGTTATAGCCGAGACGCAGATAGTCCGTGTTGACCGTGCCAGGACCGCCACCACGAACATCGACCGCACCCAACACGCGACGCCCGAAGCGAAACACGGTGACGCCGGTCGGGCCCTCGGCATATTCGCCGGTGCCGATCTTGACCATGGGCCAATCGAATTCGAGCTTCCTGTCGCCCGCATTGATGACGGGCTGCAACGAGTCCTGCTGGGCCGCATGGCCCGCCCCAGAAGTGACGGAAAGAGCGGCCAACAGCAGGGCCGTCATGGATTGACGCAACGTTCGCATCGGGATGCAGCTCCGGGCACTCAACACTGCCGGCCATTGAAGCACAGGCGCAAAAGCCCGGGGCGTGCCATCCAGGACGCCGTTGGTGCTCTGGGATCACCCCCTCGCCGATCAGGTCGTTGGCTGCAGGTCGCCCAGCACGGTGGGAATCAGCTCGGACACGGTTGGATGAATGGGCATCGCCCACTGCAACTTGGGATACGGCACGTCCGCATTCATCACGTCGATGATGCCGTGAATGGCTTCATCGCCGCCGACGCCGAGGATCGATGCGCCGAGGATGCGCTTGGATTCGGCATCGGCAACGATCTTCATGAAGCCCTGCGTCTCGGCTTTCTCGATGGCTCGGCCCACTTTGGTCATGGGGCGCGTGCCGATCAGCAACTTTTTGCCGCTGGCACGAGCTTGCGCTTCGCTCATGCCGACGCGACCCAATGGCGGATCGATGTAGAGCGCATAGCCGAGAATGCGCTGACTGAGGCGTCGATCTGCACCGTCGAGCATATTCGCCGCGACAATCTCGAAATCGTTATACGACGTGTGCGTGAATGCGCCGCGACCATTGCAATCGCCCAGCGCGAACACGCCGGGAATGTTGGTCTGCAGATGATCGTCCACCTTGATGTATCCGCGCGCATCGACTGCAATTCCAGCGCGGTCGAGGCCGAGATCGTGCGTATTCGGCACGCGACCGACCGCCAGCAACACGTGACTGCCGACGACCGTCGGCGCGCCTTGCTGGCAGCTCACGTGCACTTCAACCCCCTCGGCATGCGGCGCGAGACTGATGCATTCTGCATGCGTGCGCAGGGCGATGCCTTCGTTCTCCATGATGCCAGCAATGGCGAGCGATATATCTTCGTCTTCACGGCCGATCAGCCGCTCGCCTTGTTCGACGATGGTCACTTGCGATCCGAAGCGCCGGAACATCTGTGCGTATTCGAGCCCGATATAACTCCCGCCCACCACGACCAGGTGCTTTGGCGCGACATCGAGCTGCAGCATGGTGGTGTTGGTGAGATACGGGACGGTGTGGACACCCGGCATATTCGGCACGTTCGCACGGCCGCCGACATTGATGAAGATATTCGGCGCGGTGAGCAGCTGTTCGCCGACGCGGATCGTGTTCGCCGATTCGAATGCCGCTTGCCCTTCGATCACCGTGCAGCCAGCCATGGACTTCAGCCAGCTTTCGAGACCGGTACGTGCGTCGAGCGTCACTTTCGCCGCCCGCGCCTGCACGCGTTTCATGTCGATGCCGATCGGCGCGTTCATCACAACGCCGTATTCGGCCGCTCGCCGTGCAAGATGAGCGGCGTACGCGCTGGCGACCAAGGTCTTGGTCGGCATGCAGCCGGTGTTCACACACGTGCCACCGAACAACTTGCGCTCGATCAGTGCAACCTTCCTTCCCGCCTGCGTCAACCGCCCCGCCAGCGACGGCCCTGCCTGGCCCGCGCCGATGATGATGGCGTCGAAGTTCTGTGTCATGACAAGGCCATCGCTAGGAGAATTGCCCCCACAATCGCAACCGCATCCTCGATCAATGCCGCCGGCCGATCCTTGCCGAACGCCGCGGCCATCTTCGCTCTGGCGGCGCTGCCACCGAGTGTTCCAATGATCGCGCCGATGATGCCGACGATTGCCCCAATCCAGAGCGATCCGGCCGCCACGCCGATGGCACCGCCGGTGATGGCGCCCATCAGAATACGCGTGCCGAACTGCACTGGAACTTTGCGACTGGGTGTCGTGGGGAGCTGGTCGGTGACCAATTCACCTATTGCCAGCACGAGAAAAATCCAGGGTGTCCAGCGGTAGCCCAGGAAGGCCAGCCAGGTGCCACTCAGATTCAGCAGCCCGGCGTGAGCTGCAAAGGCGATTGCCGCCGGCGCCGTCATGGCCCGCAGGCCCGCGATGATCCCAATCAGCAGAGCAAGGAAGTACAACATGTCATTCCCTCGTCACGCTTTGTTGTGATTGACGCTATCGTAATCCAACGCTCGCGAAAACGGCGCCTGCTTTCGAGATCGCTACGAGCCCGGCTTGCTCGTGCGCCGTCCGCCGGCACTGCGCATCTTGCCCTTGCTCACCAACTGCTCGTCCCGCCGCTCCATCGCGGTGCGGACCAGGTCCGTGGTTCGTTGCAGATGGAGTTCCGTCAAGCGGCAGGCGCGCAAGGTCTTGCGACCGAGCACGGCTTCGACGATGGCCTGATGCTCGTCATGCATGTCGCGATCGATGCTGACCTCGGAGAGCGCAATCATTCGATAGCGCTCCGAGTGATAGTGCAGCATGCCGCGCAGACGGATCAGCCACGTGGAGTCACACGCCGAGACCAGCGCTTCATGGAAGCGGCGGTCAGCACTTTCCCAGCGCGGCACCGCTGCGACATCGCCTTCCCGCGAAGGGTCCTCGAGCGAGGACAGCTCTTCATAAGCCTGGTGGACCGCGCGCTCCCATTCAGGGCCGCCCTTTTCAATGGCCAGCGACAGCGCCTGTGTTTCGATCAGCAGGCGCGTGTTCATCGTGTCCTGCAACTCGTCCAGCGAGATCTGCGAGACCCAGAAACCGCGCTGGCCCTCGGCGACCGCCAGAGCGTCGCCGGTCAGCTTCACGAGCGCCTCGCGTAGCGGGCTCAGGCCCACGTTGTAGCGTTGGGTCAGCATTTCCATCGCGAGCTTGGTGCCAGGCGGCAGCGCGCCGGAAATGATATCCCGGCGAATATGCTGGTAGGTCTGGTCGGCGATGGTCTTGGCGACCGTGGTGTTGTCGTTGTCCGATTCGCTCTTCATTCGATCCCCGCTGTGACGGACCGTGGCGTCAGACGGTCCGGCTACAAATGATAGCGCTAGCAGCATCATAAGGTGTCGGACCGCATCCGTCACGACTCACGACTGAGGGGCGTTTTCTTCTTGGCGCTATCGCTGCGCCCGAAACTCGATACCCGTCCGCGTATCTTGCGGCCCACGCTGAGCTTGCAACGACAAGTCTCGAGACAACTTGTAGCGCAGCGTTATCACTTCGCCCGGCTCGAACAAGCCAACGCCATAACTCAAATACACGCGCGGGGACAAATACTGCCCGATCGTCAACGCCGCGCCCCCGAGCATGTCACTGTCCGTGATCGCCACCTCATCCGCGCCCAAGCGGCGGCCCAGATTCTTCGCGAGCAATCCACCCGCCGCCGCGCCCAGCGAGCGAGTTGCCGCTTGCACGGCATCGCCCTCGCCCGAACCGGATCCAATGTCCTCGAGCGGCTTGCCCGCGACGATGTATGAAAGTGCATTCGCCTGTCCCATCGGCGGATCGGAGAACACCGTGAGCTCCGGACTCTGCGCGCTGCCTCGAATTCTCAAGCCCGCGACAACTTCATTCACCGTGCGTGTCGCTTCGATGCTCAGGCGCGGATTGTCGAGCGGCGTCGACGCGTACAGCAGCCGACCTTGCTGGATGGTCAGATCCTGGCCATACGCTTTGTAGGTACCGCTGACGTTCACATCACCCGAAGCCACCGTGTCCGTCCCTGGCCGCTCGCGCACATCGAGTTGCCCAGTCACCTGCGCCACCAGGCCGAACCCTGTGAGATTCACCGCTTCCTCTTTGAGTTGTGTCCGCTGCTGCGCCGGGCCGAGCACGACCGTGATGTTCGCGTACAACGGGATCGCCTGCTCCGCCGCTCTATCCAACGCCTCATCATCGACCACGACCACGTCGGGCGACGCCGCCTGCGCCTTGTGGCCGCCTCGCGGCAGCTTCTGCAAATTCACATCTGCCGATGGAATTCGGACCTTGCCCGACAACGTGGTGCGCTCCTCGTTACGCACGACGTCGATATCGGGCGAGATCAGCACCTTCGCGCCGGGGATGTCCGCCGCCAGGAACCGCTCGCCGTTGACTTGCATATTGAGCGCACCGCTCGGCGTCGCCGTGCCCGCGAATTTCACCGAGCCGCCGCCCGAATCGATGCCTCCGGAGATCTGGAATTCGCTCGCCGACTTCGGCCGCACATCCACATGACCGTTCTTCAAATGCAATCCAATCGCCGGAATATCAGCGGCCAGCTCCGCCGCGGTGGCTTGCCCTGTAATCACGGGTTCCTGCACAGTTCCCGTGACGGTGCCTTGTGCATCCAAGCGGCCTTTCACATTCGCCAGCTGGGGCGCGAACACTGCGAACGGCGCAAGATCAGGCAGACTGGCGCTGATGTTCGCATTGATCCGCGCGTTGCCCTGATCGAGCCCGAGCACTTCACCCTGGCCTTGCAGCGTTCCGTTCTCCTGCAGACCGGTGCTGATTGAAGCGCGCGCATCCGATCCCGACAGCGTCGCCTCGATCCGGAAATCTCGATAGGTCAATAGCGTTTCTTCTTCCGCCGGCTCCGACTCATCATCCACCGCCAGCGTGCGCGACATGCTGCCGGACGCCGACTGAATCGTCGCGTTACCGAACAGATTGCCGTCGGCATCGCGGCGAATGTCGCCCTGACCTTCGATCGTGCCTTTGAAGCGCAGCGGCAGGTCGTCGCTGGACAGCGAGTTCGCGAGCGCCAGTGGCACATTGGCCAGGGAGTAGTTGCCGTGCGCGGAGCCATCAGGCTGCATGCCGCCTTGCATGCACAGCTCGATATCACGATCGACGAAGCACGCTTGCGACACATCGACCGCCATCTTCTGATCCTGCGTTTTCATGACGACGTTCGCCGGATCACGCAAGCTCAGCCGCGCCGCATCTTTCACATCGAGCACCAAGCGCTGCACGGCGCCCGACCAGCCATCCTCCGTACGCCCGCCCTGCACGGCGATCGAAAACGCCAGCGGCTGGCCGGTCGTGCTCACTTCAGCATGATGTGCCGCGGAGTTGCCGGAGGCGTTCGCCTGCAAGGTTGCAAATTCGAAACCCGCTGCCGACAACCCTGACATCTGGATCTTCGCCTCGCCTTCCGGATCGAGCGGCTTGTTCACATCGGCATCGAGCGCGATTCCCTGCAGCCGCATCTCGTTCAGGTGCAAATCGTTACCGCGCGCATTGCCGTTGATGGCCACATCGGGCCATTTACCCAGCACGCGAAAGTTCGCGGTCAGCTGGCCGCCGGAATCTGGCACCCAGTCGTTCAACGAAGCCACGCTCGCCGCGATCGTTGCGTCGATCTGTTCGCCCTTGGCTGCCTGCACTCGCACCGTGCTCTGTCCCGAGCTCAACGCGAGCGTGCCTGCGGGCAAATAAGGTGCAGTGAGCGTCAGGTCCGCATCACCGGAGATCGGGCGACCACGCAGCTGACCACGCAACTGCGTCAGCTTCAGCGTTGCATCCGGTCCCTGCTCCGTCATTTTCCCTTGCGTGGCCAGCTGAAAGCGCAGGCTGCCAGGCCATTCGACTGCGAACGCGCCAGGATTGAAGTTCTGTCCCTGCGCATCGATTGTCCACGCCAGCTGCGGTTGCAGAGTGATCTTGCCGGTCGCGGCCAACCGCCCTTTCTGCTGCACGATATCGAACTGCTGCAACTCGACCAGCTCCGGCGTGCCCCGCACCTGCAGGGCAATGTCTGCCTGTTGTTTCTGCGCACCCAACGTGAGTCGTCCGTGCGCGCTGTACAGCTGCGGATTGCCATCGAAGTTCAGCTCGCCATGCGTGAACAGCTCCTGCCCGACCCACGCCGATGGCACGACGACATCTCGCCAACGCGCGTTCGCTTTACTGGTCCACGACTCTTCCGAGAACTGAATATCGGCGTTGGCCATCACTTCGCCAGCCGTCGCGCCGATCTTCAGCACAGTCTCCAGCTGCAACCGTTCCTCGCTGCGAGTGAAGCGCACGGTTTCCAATTCGAGCGGCTCATCGTTGAGCGTTAGACGACCGGCAATAACGCCCTGATCCAACGTGCCCTCGCCATGCAACGACGCCGCGATACTGTGGAAGCTGGACCCCGGCATCAGCTCTTTGCGAGGATCGAAGCGCGGCACCTCCAGCTGCATCTGCCACCTGTGATCGCTTGCCTGCACGACCTTGGCATTCAATTGAGCATCGAGCGGCGAGGTCAGACTGGTGCTCAGGACCGCGTCCGCTTCATTCGCCGACACGACCAGGGTGCCGGCAAATTTCTGCTCGCCCGCCGTCCATTCAAATCGGCCTCGGCCGTCACCGACGAATGCGTTGCCCTGCGCGACGCGGCCATTGAACGACACAAAGCCCTGCGGCGATTGCACGTCCAATGTTTGTACAGCCAGCGCCTCCTGGGTCCAGCGTCCGGCGAATGCGGCACGCGTGACCTCGACAATCGTGGCCTCCGGATTGCGCACCTTCACGTCCCGCGCCAGAAACGAATCGACCGCGATATCGATCGGCGGTTGCAAAGTGAACGGCTTGGAGGGCTCTTGCGGCGGCGGTTCGGTCGGCTCCGTCATCAGCACGTCGATGCCACGCACGTCCAGCCGACCGACATGCACCAGCCTGTGCCACAGATCGCTCAACACCAGATCCAGCTCGAGTTGCGCGATCGATGCATCGATGCCGGCGGCTGGATCTCGATAGTGCAAATTGGTGATGCGCAGCGGCCCCGCGATCGAGCCGTCGATGGCGCCAATGGCGAGCTTGTCGCCCATCAATGCCGTCGCACGGGCAGCGGCGAAGCGCGTGCCGGACTGCGTGCTGATCGCCCAACCGATCGCGCCGACCACGAATAGGACCAGCAGCAGAATGACAGCGCCCGTCCAGGCCAGAGTTTTTTTCAACACGCTGCTCACAGGTCGGGCCCAATGATCAGATGCAGCCGCCAGGAGTCGCCCAGATCGGAGACGACCGGCCGTGCCACGTCGACCCGCACCATCCCGATGGGGGACTTCCAACGCAGGCCCACGCCCGCACCCACATTGAGGTTGAAGCTGGTTTTGAACGCGTCACCGGCATCGACGAACACTGCCGCGCCCCAGTTCGGGAAAAAGTAATGTTCGTATTCGGTGCTGCCGACGACGAGGTATTCACCGCCGATGACGCCGCCGCTGGCATCAGTGTCGCCGATCTCCTGGTAGTCGAAGCCGCGGATGGAACGGTCGCCGCCCGCGAAGAAGCGCAGCTCCGGCGGCAACGCATCGAAGTTATCCACGATCATGGCACCGAGCGAGGAACGCAGAATCACACGACCGTCGCTGCCCACTTTGCGCAACCATTTTGCTTCCGCGCGCACCTGCGAGAAGCTCGTATCCGATAACAGCTGTTCGAAGCCGAAGCGCAAGCCATATAACAAGGAATAGCCGGCGGTCGGAAAGTAGATGTCGTTGCCCTGCTTGCGGGTCAGCAGCCCGTCGAAATACAGCAGGCTGGTGTGCCCGAGTTGATCGGCGATCTCGAAATCGCCATTCAGGTACTGCAAGCCCAGGGTGCGCGTATAACCTCTCCAACGCTCGGCGACCTGATTGGCCGCGAGCCGAGCCATGCGCGAACGGCTGGTATCGGTTGTTTCGTCACGATAGCCGGCGCCGAAGGTGTACTGGCGCGGACGCGGCCCGGGTTGGGGAATCTGATACGCCGTGCTGGCTTCCTTCAGGCGCGACGAATACTCGAGCTGGCCGCCGGCCTTGTGGCCGCGATCGTTGAGCCAGCGGCGTTGCACGCTTAGCTTGGTGCCGGGGCCGGAGTCGGTGCTGAAATAAATGTTCGCCGTGTACAACGTACGCTTGGCGGGAACCAGCATCACATCGATGGGCACTTCGCCGTTCGCGGCGTGCTCCAGATCGGGCGCGACCGCCACCGATGTGAAATAGTCCGCGTCGACCAGCGACTGCTGCAAGGCCAGCAGCTTGTCCGCCGAGTAGTATTCGCCATCCTCCCACAGCTTGAACTTTTGCAGGAACGAATCCGGGAACTGCGCCTGCGAGAAGCGCAGCTCGCCGAGGCGATAGCGGGGACCCACATCCCACGCCAGATCGATATCCGCCGTGTTCGCGCTGCGAACGACTGACACCTTATGGCGCACCAGTTGCGCGCTGAGAAAGCCGTCGTTGGCGAGCGCCTTCGAGATCTGATCCTTGCTGCGCTCGTACACGGCGTGATCCAGTCGCTGGCCGTGCTTGGGCTCGAATCTTTCCACCGCCTGTTTGACCGGAGCCAGCTCGGTGGCCTCAGGCGCGACTTCGATGCTCGAGTGCTGAATGATCACCGGCTCGCCGCGAGTCACATCGAAGATTGCGTGAAATTTACCGGGCTCGGGGCGCTCCAGGCGGCCTTCGACGGTGGGGTTGTAGTAGCCGAAAGGCTCCAGCGACCGTGTGATCTGCTCCTTGCCTCGATCGAACAGCCGGCGCGCCTGGGCTGCCGACACGTCGCGGTCCACATATTGTTGGAGTTCGAGATCGGCGCGTGCCGATTCGAGCATCTGGTCCTCAATTCCTCGGATGGTGACGGTGACCCGGTCAGCCAGCGCAGCACCGGCCCAAAACACGCACAGCGTCGACCAGCCAGCGTCGAGTAAAATCCGCAGATTGGTCATGCGCCGGGCAGCCGGCCGGGGGGTTCTAAGTTCATTCACTAGGGACGTTTCAGTGTCCTGGTTGTTCCACAGGTGGGTGTCGGGAAGTCGCGGGCCGCAGCGCTTGAAAGCCGGCCGCCACCGCCGGACAATCCTTCGCCTCTATCGCCCATCAGCAGGTAATCCGATGACAATCTCAAGAATTCTCGCATCCACCATTCTGCTCGGCGCGCTCAGCGTCTTCGCGCCGCTCAGCTACGCCGCCAAGACCTGTGAACTGGCCATCGAAGGCAACGACGCCATGCAGTACAACAAGAAGTCGCTGGAAGTGCCCGCTGACTGCACCGAAGTGAAGCTGACGCTCACGCACACAGGCAAGCTACCCGCCGCCGCGATGGGCCACAACTGGGTGCTGACGGAAACGTCGGTGTTCCAGGCGGTCGACACCGCCGGCATGTCGGCTGGTCTGCAGAACAATTATGTGCCGAAGGACGATGCTCGTGTGATCGCACACACCAAGGTGGTCGGTGGCGGCGAGAGCACGAGCGTTACGTTCCCAACCTCGAAGCTGAAGAAGGGCGGCGATTATACCTTCTTCTGCTCGTTCCCCGGCCACGCGTCGGTGATGAAGGGCAAGCTGACCTTCGGCTGAACCCTGAGCACGGCGATGCCAGCCAGAAACAGGCTGGCACCGCCGATGACCAGGGCATACACGGGCTCGCCGCCCAGGAACGTCCGCAGCAGAAAGCCGAGCACGCTGGCCGCGAGCAGCTGCGGAATCACAATGAAAAAGTTGAAGATGCCCATGTACACGCCCATCTTCTCGGCGGGCAAGTTATCGGACAGCAGCGCATAGGGCAGCGACAGGATCGACGCCCACGCGAAGCCAATCCCAATCGTTGCGACTAGCAGCCACTGCGGGTCGCGAATCACCACGAACGACACCAGCCCCGCGCCGCCCAGCCACACATTGATCAGGTGGCTCACGCGCAAACCCCAGCGCCGCACCATGAACGGAATCACGATAGCCGCCAGCGCGGCAAATCCGTTGTAGGCCGCGAACAGCACACCGACCCAATTCGCACCTTCGTTGTATGCGGCGGACTGCACGTCGCTGGTGCCGAAATGCATTTGTGTGACAGCGGCGGTCGTGTAGATCCACATCGCAAACAACGCGAACCAGGAAAAGAACTGCACCACCGCGAGCCGGCGCATCGCGTCGGGCATGTCGTGCACGTCCGTCATGATGGAGGTGAACATGTTGCTCGATCGCGAGCTGCTGAGCACGAGCAACGCCGCGCCGTAAACCGTGAGGCCGCCCGCCAGCAGGTACAGCTGCCGATCCCAATGCAACAAATAAATAGCGAGCAGTCCGACTACTCCGGCACCGAGCCAGACCGCGCCGTCGCGTCGTGATCTTGCGACATCGAGTGGCCGCTTGCGCACGACACCAGCGTCATCGAAGTTCTTGAGTTGCTCCGGCGGATACTCACGCGTACTGAACACCGTCCAGCTGACCGCGCCCAGCAGCATCATGCCGCCGAAATAGAAGGAATATTTCACGGTCTCCGGAATTTCGCCCGGCGCGGCGGTGTTCGCGAAACCGAGCTTGGTCAGCATCCAGGGCAGCAAGCTCGCGATGACGGAGCTGACGCCGATGAAAAAGCTCTGCATCGCATAACCGGCAGGCCGCTGCGGCGGCGGCAGCTGGTCGCCCACATACGCGCGAAACGGCTCCATGGAGACATTGATGGAGGCATCGAGGATCCACAGCAAACCGGCAGCGATCCACAGCGTTGGAGAATTGGGCATGAACAGCAGCGCCAGCGACGCAGCGACCGCGCCGAAGAAAAAGTACGGCCGCCGCCGACCGAAGCGCGTCCAGGTGCGATCGGAGTAATAGCCGATGATGGGCTGCACGATCAGCCCGGTCAGCGGCGCGGCCACCCACAGCATGGGAATCTCATCGAGCTGCGCGCCCAGCGTCTGGAAAATGCGGCTCACATTGGCGTTCTGGAGCGCGAAGCCGAACTGGATGCCCAGAAACCCGAAACACATGTTCCAGATCTGCCAGAAAGACAACGCGGGCTTTTGCATGCGGGTCATGTCTCATCCTGCGCCGCGCAGACCATGTAGCTCAAGGGCTCCAGCGTCACACGATAGCTGCCAGGCGCTGTCGGCCGCGGAGCACACGAGCCTTTCAGACTCCTGAATGCGCGCGTGCGGGCATCGACCTCCACATTGACTTCCAGCCGCTGCGTCGAAGTGTTGAACGCAACCAGGATCTCGCGCTCGCTCTGCGGATCGATGCGTGACACGGCAAATAGCCCCGGCTGCTCTGAGTAGTTACGGACGATCTGCTTGCCTCGGCGCAGCGCGGCGTGCTCCTTACGCAGCGCCGACAGTTCGGCGATTGCCACGTACAGCGGATGACTGCGATCGAAATTGCTGACTGCCGTCGTCGCTTTGGTCCCCAGCAAGACGTTGTCGTTGTAGCTGGCGACGCGGCTGGGAAACATGTCCTCGCGCGCGTCCTGATCGGAGCCATCGCCGGCGAAGCCCTGCTCGTCGCCCGCATAGACCACTGGCACGCCGCGTAGTGTGAACATCATTGCGTGTGCCAGCAACGATCGCTGCAAGATGACAGCATCGCTCTCGCCCGGCCGGTTGGCACGAGCGTAGTGACCGAAGCGACCGATGTCATGATTGCTGACGAACGTCGGCAGTTGAAGCGCCGCATCCTCGCCACCTTCGTAAAGCGCATCGCCTTTGAAAAGCGCCGCGAACCGGTCCGTTCCCACACCCTTGGTGAGAGTGTCGAGCACGGTGGCCCGGAACGCGAAGTCCAGCGCACCGGGCAAGCCATCGACACGGGTGCTCAGAGCCAGCGGCGTCACGTCACCGGTCTCGCCAAACACTTCGCCAAAGATGTGAAAATTGGAGATTCCTCGTGCGTGCGCCGTCTTCAACATGGCGGGAACGAACGCCTGCCAGAACTCTGGATTCACATGACGCGCCGTGTCGATGCGAAAGCCGTCGACGCCAAACTCCTCGATCCAATGCCGATAGATCTCGATGAAGCCCTGCAGGACGCGCGGGTTCTCGGTCATGAGATCGTCGAGACCGACGAAGTCGCCCATCATGCTGTTCTCGCCGCGGAAGGTGGTATTGCCGCGGTTGTGATACCAGATGGGATCGTTCAGCCATTCGGGCACTTTCACCTGCACCTCTTCGGGACGAACGAAGGGTGCATAGGCGTAGTCGGAGCGCGTCAGCTTCGCGAAATTCGACTCGGTCTGCACACTGTCGCCCAGGAAGCCTTCGTTGATGGCCGAGCCATCGGTGCCACCGGCCCTGCTGTAGGGATAGTCGGCGCGCGAGCGGTAGACACAATCGCTATCCGGGCATTGCCGATACGAAATCACATCGGCGGTGTGGTTGGTGATGATATCCAGATAGACCTTCATCCCACGCGCATGCGCGGTGTCGATGAGTTCCCTCAAGTCCTGCTGTGTACCGAAGTGCTCGTCGACGCGCGTGAAATCGGTAATCCAATAACCGTGATAGCCCGCGGTTTGCTGACCGGGCGGCCCCTGCACCGGCTTGTTCTTATAAATGGGCCCGAGCCAGATCGCGGTGGCGCCCAGGCCTTGAATGTAATCGAGCCGCTTGATCAGCCCGCGCAGGTCGCCGCCGTGATAGAACCCTTTGTGCGTGGGATCAAAGCCCGTCTTGACCCGGTCGCCTTGCAAACCTCCGCGATCGTTCTTGGGATCGCCATTCTCGAACCGATCCGGCAGCAAAAAATAAATGACCTCATCTTGCGGCAAGCGCGCGCGGAACGCATTCGAGTCGTATGTCTCAGCGGCCAAAGATCCGGACAAACACAAGCAAAGCACAGCAAACCAACGCATCCGTAATTCTCGTTCAATGTTATCGCGTGAAGGATCGGGAACCATTCATCGTCAGAGCCGATAGTTGACGCCGAGCAGATACTGCCGCCCGTACTGCTGGAAGTCCTGCTGCCGGACCTCGGACACCGAGTATGCGATGTACGGCTCATTCGTGACGTTGTTGACCTGCAGGAGAAGGGCCAGGCCTCGCAACGTGCCCTGACCGAACTCGTAGCCCAGCTGGGCATCGGTGATCTGATCGCCCTTCACGTATTTGAAAGCACGATCGTTGGCAAAGTTGGTCACCTCGCCGATGTACTTCGAGCGCGAGCGGGTCGCGACCCGCGCCGAGAAGCCGGAGTTCTCGTAGTACAGCGTCGCATTCCACACGGTCTTCGATAGACCCGGCAGCGGAATTTCGCCCAAACCGTTGCCGCCAGTGAACTGATTGTTCGGCGGATCCTGGATGGTGATGCTGCTCTCGGTTCTGGACACACTCAGGATGGTGCCGAAGCCGCTCAATGCATCGGTGAACAATTCACCCGTGAGCGCCACCGACAACTCCACGCCCTTCAAGTTGCCACCCTCGCCATTCACCGGTCGCGTGAAGCGGCCGGTGGTCGGAATGAACACCGTCGGGTCGTTGAAATAATCATCCGGCAAGGTCGCGCGCAACTCCGAGAAGTCGTAATCGGCGATGGTCTGGCTGTAGATATAAGTCTTCAGGTCCTTATAGAAGCCGGCCAGCGACAAGTAGGCATTCCGCCCGAAATATCTTTCATAAGAAATGTCGTAGGCCACGGCGCGCCATGGATCGAGGCGCGGATTGCCGCCCGAGCCGCCAGGCTGACCGCTGCCCGCGTCGTAGCCGATTTCACTCGACGCCTTCAATTGATCCATGCGAGCCCGTGCGATTTCCTTCGCAACGCCGACGCGAACTGCTTGCTCCGACGGCAGCATGAACGCGAGATTGAGGGCCGGCAGCACGTCTGTGTAGTCCTTGCCGTCGCCAAAGGGAACAGCGACCCCGTTCACCAGACGCAGCGCCTCGGAGCTCTGCTCCGTTTGCACCACCTGCAAGCCCACATTGCCCTTCAAAGTCACGTTCGAGGAGAGCTCGCGATCGAGCTCGCCTTTGAGATAGCCGGTGGTCACTTTCTCCGTGACTTCCCAGTTCTTGCCGACCAGATAGGCAAAGTCCCGCTGATCGGGCGTGCCATAGACGATCGGGTTGTAGTAGGTCCCCAGCACACCCATCACATCCCAGGCGAGCGCTCGCCCGGCATTCGCATAGCTGAGATTGGTCGGCGCGAGCAGGTGCTCATTCACCTGGAAGTAGGCGTTGTCTCGAGTCGAAAGGCCGGCCTCCGGCTGTACTTTGTCCTTGCTGCGATCCGAGTAGTTGGCACCGACGGCGATGTTCGCCAGCCAGCCAGTGTCCAGCTCGCGGATCACGTCGAAGCGCGCCGACTTCAGCTCATCCTCGATGTGCGGGATCTTGCTGTAGCCCGCACCGTAGATGGTCGGACCGACACGAACACTGGCGGGATCCGCATAGTTCATGTTGAACCGCAGCGTCGGCATGTCGTGGCGTGACAGACTGAAGAAACCCGAGTCCGGGATGTTGGACGTGCCGCCGGCGACATACTGACCGTTGGTTTCATACTGCTGTTCGTCTCGCTCCGCCTTGGAGTAGCTCAGATCGGCGATGAAGGTCCACTGGCCGGCGAACCATTTGTTGTTCCAGCCGGTCGCGAAAATCTCGTCCTCGGTTTTGAACAGAAAGTTACGCGCCAGCGGCACGCGATTCAGCAGAGTGCCGCCGACGATCGTGCCGTCCGCAATCACGGGATCTGCGAAGCCCCCTCCCATGGGATAGTTACCGAGATTCACTTCCAGGCTGCGCGCATTGTCGGTCTGCTTGCGCTTGGTGTAGTACAGATCGAGCACCGTCTCATAGGCGTCGCTCGGTCGCCACTGAATTGCAGCCATCGCGCCGTCGCGGCGGTTCTTGCCCATGTCGGCGCGGATCTTCATGCCATCCGTGACATACAAACCGTTCGCCACCTCGGGGTGATAGTTGTCCCTGTTGGGATCGTTGGGATGCCACGGCTCGTAAGAGCCGGCGCCCTGGATGGCCAACGGCGATTCCAGACGCGCGAAGCCGAAGGTGATGCCCAGCGTGTTGTCGAGAAACTGATCGATGTAGGAAAAGCTGGCGCGATAGCCCTTCTCATCCGAGTCGGCGCCCATGTCGTCCTGCGAGTTCATCTCGCCGCGCACGTTCATCACGATGGCGCGATTGTTTACGTCGAGCGGCCGCGTGGTGCGCAGATCGATCGTGCCGGCCAGCCCCTGGCCGACGAGTTGCGAGTCGGGCGTCTTGTATACCAGCACCGAGCTCAGCAACTCTGAAGGGTACTGATCGAACTCGATGCTGCGATTGTGGCCGGTGCTCACCTGCTCGCGGCCATTCAACAGCGCGCTCGTGAAGCCGGGATCCGTGCCACGCAAGCTGATCGCTGAAGCGCGCCCCTCGGCACGCTGCGACGTGAGGCCCGGCAAACGCGACAACGAGTCGGCGATGCTGGTGTCAGGCAGCTTGCCGATGTCTTCGGCCGAAATCGCTTCGACGATGCTGCCCGAATCGCGCTTGAGCCCGATCGATTCCTCGATACTGGCGCGAATGCCGGTGACGATGACCGTCTCCAGTTCGCTGCTGTTCGCTGTGGTCGCCTGCTGGGCATGCGCGGCGGTTGCACAGAGCAACGCCACTCCGATTGCTGTTCCACCGCTCAGACTGCGCGTCACCGCGCGCGCCAGTCGCCGGTTCGAGATCGTAGTCATTCTGCAATCCCCCTGTTTCCGCCGGCGCGCCGGCCTGAATTGGTTTGCTATGGACTGATCATTTTTTGCGATCGTAGGACTGCGCCTGTTGCCGGACAACGCTATGCATACGTATTCATTCGGAAACCCGAGCGAACACGACGCTGTATCCCGGCAATGTCAAATACTCATCGCGCAGCTCGCCCGCCAGGATTCCGAGGCTCTCGATCTGTGCTGTACCCGCCGGCAGCTGCACGACCGTCTGCATCGGCTCAGGCGACAAGTTGAAGGCTGCGAAGATGCGTGAATCGCCGTGCGTTCGGGTGAAAGCGAGCAAGGGTTCCGGCACATCGATGAACCTGATGTCACCCCAGCGCAGAGCCGGATGACGCCGCCGCCATTGCAGGAAGGCGCGTGTTGCATTCAGGACCGAGTGCCGATCGGTCAACTGTGCCGCGACGTTCACGGCCCTGTGCTCTGCCGCCACTGGCAACCAAGGCCTTGCTGTACTGAAACCGGCATACTCGCTGCCGTTCCATGGCATCGGCGTACGACAGCCGTCGCGCCCTGGGAAACTCGGCCAGAACGCAATGCCATACGGATCACGCAACGACTCGAACGGCACGAGTGCTTCGCTCAAGCCGAGCTCTTCGCCTTGATACAGACAAACCGAGCCGCGTAGCGAGCACAACAGCGCGATCAATTGATTGGCGAGATATCCAGAGGGGCGCGCGCCGCCCCAGCGAGTCACGACGCGACGCACGTCGTGATTCGAAAATGCCCAGCACGGCCAGCCGTCGGTCAATCGGGCTTCGAAACCTTCCACCACGGATCGAATGTGTCGCGCCGAATATTCTTCGGACAGCAGCTCGAAGCTGTATCCCATGTGCAGGCGATCGGCGGTGGTGTACTCGGCCGTGGTCGCGATCGAATCCTCCGAGGAAATTTCCGCCAGCGTCGCGGCGTGCGGATACTCATCCAGCAAGGCGCGCAGCTCGGCGAGGAATTGCAGATTCTCGGGCTGCGTGTTGTCGTAGCGGTGATACTGATAGGCGTACGGATTTTCCGGACTGAAGCCGCGCGTGGTGCGCTCGGCCGCGGGCTTCGGAGGATTGTCACGCAGCGCCCGATCGTGGAAACAAAAGTTGATGGCATCCAGTCGCAGGCCATCGACGCCTTTGTCCAGCCAGAAGCGCACGTTGTCCAGCACGGCGCGGCGCAGCTGCGGCTGATGAAAATTCAGATCGGGCTGCGACGACAGAAAGTTGTGCAGGTAATACTGGCGACGGCGCGGCTCCCAATGCCACGCGACGCCCCCGAAGATCGATAGCCAGTTGTTGGGCGGCGTGCCGTCCGGCTTGGGATCGGCCCACACATACCAATCGGCCTTGGGATTGTCCCGGCTCTGACGACTTTCACGAAACCACTCGTGCTCGATCGAGGTGTGACTGAGCACCTGATCGATCATCACCTTCAGGCCCAACTGATGGGCGCGCCCCAGTAACTGATCGAAATCGGCCAGGGTGCCGAACAAGGGATCGACGGCGCGGTAATCGGCCACGTCATAGCCGAAGTCAGCCATGGGCGAGCGAAAGAACGGCGCGATCCAGATCGCATCGACGCCCAGCCCGGCGACATATTCGAGTCGCTGCACGATGCCGGGCAGATCACCGACACCATCGCCATTGCTATCAACGAAGCTGCGCGGATAGATCTCGTAGATCACAGCGCCGCGCCACCATGGTGGTACTGACATCGGCTGACATCCCCACTGTTCCCGGTCGCGCAAAGATTACCTGCAGCGCCCTGCCGATCTCGACGGTCTGCATACGTATTCATAAGCCGCGGAACTCACCCTCACACAATCCGTTCCTTTCCATCGCCCGCCCGTCGGCCGCTCGAGGATCCGACATGACTGATGAATCCCCTTGGAACGTCGATCGACGCACCGTCCTGAAAACCGGCGTCGCTGTCGGCGTCATGGCCAATCTCCCCTCGATGACGAACGCGGCAAACGCAGCTAACCAGGCCCCGCTGCCCGTCAATATGACGGTGACCCTGCGCATCAACAATCAAAGCCATGCGCTCACGCTCGACACGCGCACGTCACTGCTCGATGCCATGCGCGAGCAGCTGGGCATGACCGGTACAAAAAAAGGTTGCGATCATGGCCAGTGCGGTGCCTGCACCGTTCTGGTGAATGGCCGGCGTATCAACTCGTGCCTGACGCTCGCCGTCATGCATGACGGCGATGAGATCACGACCATCGAAGGCCTCGGCACGCCAGACCATCTGCATCCTTTGCAGTCCGCGTTCATCGAGCACGACGGCTATCAATGCGGCTACTGCACGGCCGGGCAGATCTGCTCCGCCGTCGGCATGCTCAAAGAGGCGGCCGATGGTTGGCCCAGCCACGTGAGCGCCAATCTCACGGCCGCTCGCGTGCAACTGACCGATGCCGAAGTTCGCGAACGAATGAGCGGCAACATCTGCCGATGCGCGGCCTATCCCAACATCGTTACCGCCATTCAATCGGTCCGCGGAGTCAACGCATGATGCCCTTTACTTACGAAAGAGCGGCCGACGCGAACAATGCCGCGAAAGCAGCGGCACAACCCGGCGCCAAATTCATTGCCGGCGGCACCAATCTGCTCGACTTGATGAAGCTCGAAATCGAGCAACCCGCGCACCTCATCGACATCACTCGATTGCCACTGCGACAGGTCGAAGCCACGAACGGCGGAGTGCGCATCGGCTCGCAGGTGCCCAACAGCGACCTGGCCGCTCATCCGTTGATTCGCGAGCGTTATCCGGTGCTATCAAAGGCGCTGCTCGCCGGCGCATCGGGGCAGTTGCGCAACAAGGCGTCGACGGGTGGCAACCTGCTGCAGCGGACGCGTTGTTACTACTTCTATGACACCTCGAAGGCCTGCAACAAACGAGAGCCCGGCTCGGGCTGCGCGGCGCTGCAAGGATTCAATCGCATCCACGCCATTCTCGGCGCCAGCGATTCGTGTATCGCCGTGCATCCGTCCGATATGGCCGTGGCATTGACAGCGCTCGATGCCGTCATCGAAACAGTGTTGCCTGACGGCTCCAAGCGCACGGTGCCGATTGGCGAACTCTATCGATTGCCTGGTGACACCCCGCACATCGAAACGACGTTGCGACCTGGCGAGCTGATCACTGCGGTCGTGCTGCCCTCACCCCCGGCCGGCAAGCAAACGTATCGCAAAGTTCGAGACCGCGCTTCGTATGCATTCGCGCTGGTCTCGGTTGCAGCGATTGCAGTTCGCCGAAGTGGGCGTCGATATCGACACGGGTGAGATTCGAGTGCGCCGCATGCTTGGCCTGTTCGGCAGCGGCCGTATCCTGAATGCAAAGACGGCGCGCTCGCAGCTGATCGGCGGCATGATCATGGGCATCGGCGCAGGCCTCACCGAGGAGTCGGTCGTCGATCTGCGTGATGGCTCGTACGTGAATCATGATCTCGCGGAGTATCACGTGCCGGTGCACGCCGATACGCCGCAGATCGAGGCGATTTGCCTGGACGAAAAGGAGCCGTACGCGAATCCGCTCGGCATCAAAGGACTCGGTGAAGTCGGGATCGTCGGCGTCGCCGCTGCACTGGCCAATGCGGTTTACAACGCGACCGGTCTCCGGGTTCGCGAGTTCCCGATCACCCTCGACAAGCTGCTCGGCGGCTTGCCCGATACGATCGCAACCTGATCCCAAAATAAAACGAGCGACCCACCAGTACAGGGGGTCGCTCGCACTTACTGACGATTCTTCAATCAATCGCCAGTCATCTCACCTTCAGACTCTTACACTGCTTCTGACCTTTCGGTCGCAAACCCGAATGGGAGCAAACTATTCCCAGTAGCGGGGTGAACGGTAGTAGTCGAAGGCTCGATCCCGATAAGCCTGGCCGTCGTCCCTGGTCAATTCCGACAGCGAATCCGCCGGCGCCGATTGCAGCTGCTCCTTGGTGATGTTCACCACATAGCCGCCTTCGCCCTCTTCGTACTTCAGCATGCTCCACGGAATGGGATGGTACTTCTCATTCATGCCGAGCAAGCCGCCGAAGCTGACAGCCGCAAACATGATGTTGTTGGACGTCTTGTCCAGCACCACATCCTCGATCTCGCCGATCCGCTTACCCGATGGATCCTTCACCGCCGTTCCGATCACCTTCTTGGCGCGAATCGCTTTGGTGTGTCCGCTTGCGGTAGGCATGGCAGTGCTCCTCTGGTTGGGTCAGTGATCCGTCACGAATGACGGCGCCTTTGCTTGTTCAATGATTGATGCCGTGCGGAGTTCCTGAGTAGTATCTGCCCCGCCGTCAGTCGCGAGCCGACGGATAAGTTACATACCGGCACGGTTTCGGGCGCCGGCCCAACCGCCATGTTCCGTCCGTTACGGCGCCTTCGGGTCCGGTATGATGCGGCCCAGGGAGTATGGCAATATTGCACCGATGAAGTTTGCGAGCCGGATGTTTTATTGATGCTGGCCGAAGTGCCAACCGACTGGCCTGCTGCGGTCGACGTTCTCAACGAAAGCGGTCGTTCGCGATTCGTGCTCATCTGCGAGCACGCTTCCAATCACATTCCGGCGGAATACCGCAAGCTCGGGCTGGACGATAGGGACCTGACGCGTCACATCGCCTGGGATATCGGCGCCGCCAACGTCACGCGCGCCTTGTCGGGGCGCCTCGACGCGTCGGCGTTCCTGGGCGGCTATTCCCGATTGCTGATCGACCTGAACCGTCCGCTGCACGTGGCCGACAGCATTCCGCTGCGCTCGGAAGCAACCGACATTCCCGGCAACCTTTCCCTGGATGCTGCGGAGAGGGAGCGACGCCGCCGCCTGATGTTTCACCCCTTTCAGGATCGTCTTCGCGCGCATCTGCAGCAGCGCACGGCCGAGGGCCGACGCAACGTGCTGGTCGCGGTTCATAGTTTCACACCGGTTTATCTGGGGCAGCAGCGCTCGTGGCATGCCGGCGTGTTGTTCGACAAGGCACAGCTGCTGGGTCAAGCCTTGATCGCGCAGCTACGCCGGGATCCGCTGCTGAACGTCGACGCGAACGTACCCTATGGCGTAAGCGCTGATGCCGACTACGCGCTGGTCGTGCACGGCGATCTGCTGAACAACCCGGCCGTGCTCATCGAAATCCGCAATGACTTGATTGCGGATCCGGAGGGTGTGGACGTCTGGGCACGCAAGCTGGAAGACGCATTGCGTGCCATTGAGGCGCTGAGCTAACGCGCTACGAACATGTCGCGCCCACCGACAACAGTGCGCACGACCTTCACCTTGGGGATCTCCGTCGGCACCACTGCAAACAGGTCTTGCGACAGCACGGCGAAATCCGCGAGCGCCCCCTGCTTCAACACGCCGACCTTTCCTTCCTGAAATCCCGCCCACGCGTTCTCGGCGGTGTACGAGCGCAGCGCTTCGGCAACTGTGATCTTCTCCTGCGGTAGCCAGCCGTTCGGATTTGCGCCGTCGAGTGTGCGGCGGGTGACGGCGGCATAAATGCCGGTCAGCGGATCGAGCGGTGCCACCGGCCAGTCGGATCCGAATGTGAGATGCGCGCCGGAGTCGATCAAAGAACGGAATGCGTAGGTGCCCTTGAGCCGTTGCGCACCGATGCGCTTCTCCGCCCAGCCACCATCATCGATCGCGTGCGCCGGCTGCATCGATGCAATCACGCCCAGCGGCCCGAACCGCTTGATCGCAGCAGGTGTCAGATGCTGGGCATGCTCGATGCGAAAGCGCCAATCCTTCTTTGCCCCCGACTGCTCCACCTGATCGAACGCATCGAGCAGCCAATCATTCGCGCGATCGCCGATCGCATGCACGGCGACATGCAGATCCGCCTGGTTCGCGGCGGTGATCCCCGCGAGCAACTGCGCAGGATCCACCATCGTCAGGCCAGTGGTGTTCGGCGCGTCTTCATACGGTTTGTGAAACCAGGCAGTAGTCGAGCCAAGCGAGCCGTCGACGAACCCTTTCATGCCACCCCATCGCAACCACGCATTGCCTGTGCCGTTGCGCTGCTTGTACTCGGCCGCCTTTTGCCAATCGGCGAGCGGCGCAAAGGAGTAGATGCGCAGGCGCAGCTTGCCGCTGGCCTCGGTGCGTCGATACAGCTCGATGACTCGCCAGCTCTCCAACCCACCCATATCGTGCACCTGGGTCACGCCACGCGAGACGGCATGTTCCATCGCGCGCTCCAGTCCTTGCTCCAGTTCCCTATCGGAGGGCGGTGGAATGACCTTGGCGACCAGATCCATGGCGCCATCCTTCAGGATGCCCGTGGGCTGGCCCTTCTCGTCACGCACGATGCTGCCGCCCGCGGGATCGGGCGTCTTTGCATCGATGCCCGCCAGCTTCAGTACCAGTGAATTCGCCAACGCCATGTGGCCGTCGAGACGGGAGATGAACACCGGCGTGTTCGGCGTGTCCGGGTCGATCCAAGCGCGTGTCGGCAGCTCGCCACCCCATCGCTCGTGATCCCAATTGCCATCCTTGATCCACTGACCTTGCGGCGCCTTGGCTGCCGCCGCTGCGATTCGCTTCGTGAACTCCGCGCGAGTCGTCGCGTCGCGCAGATCGACTTCCGCCAGCGCAAGCCCGCCGTTGATTAAATGTACGTGGTTGTCGATGAAGCCCGGCACCACGAAAGCGCCTTTGAGATCGACGGCGCGAGTCTTTGCATCGGCGAGACCGCGAACCTCGGCGCTGCTGCCGACGGCAACGATGCTGCCACTATCGATTGCGATGGCTTCAGCCTTGGGCCGCTGCGGGTCGCCCGTCCAGACGTTTGCATTGAAATAAATGGCATCGGGCGCGGCTGACGCCACACCACTCCAAACGATCGCCGCCAAGGCGGCGTGGACGGATTTGCTCAGCATCCCATGCTCCCAATGATACGGCTGTCAACCCCACAGCGCCGGCGACGGCCACGACATCACGCCGGTGCGATCGTACTGAATTGGATTCGGCCAATCTTCGGCCTGCAACAACGGGCCATCGAGATCCACGACCTCACACAGCTGCGCGAGCACCATGCCCGGTGCCATGCCCACAGAACCGGTGACCATGCAGCCCACCATCAATCGCATGCCTTCGGCGCGGGCTGCTCGTGCAAGCTCCAACGCGGCGGTCAACCCACCCGTCTTGTCGAGCTTGATGTTCACGAACTCATAGCGGCTCTTCAGGCGCGGCAGATCGTCGATGGTATCGATGGCTTCATCGGCACACACGGGAATCGGCGACTGGCCGACGACCAGATCGTCATCACCGCCGACCTTCACGGGTTGCTCCAACAAATCCACACGCAACTCCGCAAGCTTGGGACCGAGCGAATACAGTGTTGGCACATCCCACGCCTGGTTGGCATCGACGATCAGTCGCGAGTTCGGCGCGCCACGACGGACAGCTGCGACGCAAGCCAGCGGATCCTCGGCAGACACTTTGATCTTGATCCAGCGATAGTGCGCCAGACCGCGAGCGGCCTGCTCGTAGCCGTCGATGGAACGAATGCCGATGGTTATGGCGCTCGCGATCTCACGAGTGTTGCCGACACCGGCCAGATCCCATGCGCGGCGGCCCGTGCGCTTCGCTTCCAGATCCCACAGCGCCGCATCGAGCGCATTTCGGGCGCCGCCGATGGGCAGCAGTTGCAACAACTCGGCGCGCGTGAGACCGGCTTCGATCTTGCCGCGCACTGCCTCCACCTGCGCCAACATCGAGTCCGGTGTCTCGCCGTGATAATCGACGCCCGCCGCCTCGCCGCGGCCGACGAACTGACCATCCTGCAATTCGACGATGATGACATCGCTGGTCGTGTACGTGCCGCGCGCAATGATGAATGGCTCGCGCAACGGCCAGTTTTTCTTTCTTATGGTGAGCTTCACACGGACTCCTGATTTGCAGTCGGCAACTTACATCAGCGAAAGCGGCGGTCGGCGACGAACGGATTGGTGTGGCGCTCCTGCCCGAACGTGGACAGCGGCCCATGGCCAGGGACGAAGCGCACCTCATCGCCGAGCGGGAACAGATTCTCACGAATGGATTTGACCAGCGTGTCGTGATCGCCGCGTGGCAGATCGGAGCGGCCGATCGAGCCGGCGAAAATCACATCGCCGACCCAGGCAAACTTCTGCTTGGGATGAAAGAACACCACGTGGCCCGGCGTGTGGCCCGGACAATGGCGCACCTCGAGCGTCTCCTCTCCCACCATCACCCGATCGCCCTGCTCCAGCCAACGATCCGGCGTGAACGCCGCCGCCGGCGGAAAACCGAAACGCTGCGTCGATTCAGGCAGCTGCTCGATCAGGAACTGATCGTCCCGATGCGGCCCTTCGATCGGCAAGCCGCGCAGCTTCGCCAGCTCGGCGGTCGCCGCCGCATGATCCAGATGCCCATGCGTCAGCAGGATCTTCTCCAGCTGCAACCCTTCCCGATCCACTTCCGCCAGCACCCGATCCAGATCGCCACCGGGATCGACCACCGCCGCGCGCTTGCTGCGCTCGTCCCAGATGACGGAACAGTTCTGCTGGAACGGCGTGACGGGGATGATCAGGGCTTTCATGGTCCGGCATGGTACCCCATCGGGTAGAATCCCGGCCCATGCCGATTCAAACCCTGTTCCCCACCTACATTTACAGCGCACCGCTGCAGCGCGCCGACTGGCGCAAATTCAACAAGCAGCTGCTGCGTGAGTGCCTGCAGTTGCAAGTGGACGATGAGGCGGGACAGAAGTGGTCGCAGAAGAACTACCCGGGCGGCTACACGTCGTATCACTCGGCGCATCGGATGCAGCAGATATCACCGACGTTCGCGCAGCTCGAGAAATATTTGCGGCGACACGTGCGCTCGTTCGTGAAGACGCTCGAGCTCGACATGACGGGTCGCGAGCTGGCGATGACGGACTGTTGGGTGAACATCATGCCGCAGCAGGTCGCGCACAGCATGCACTTGCATCCGCTATCGACGCTCAGCGGCACCTACTACGTGCAGACCCCCAAAGGTTGCGCCGGCCTGAAGTTCGAAGATCCCCGACTGGAAAAATTCATGGCCGCGCCGCCGCGCAGGGCGGACGCGAGCCCGGCGAATCGAGCCTGGTCGGTGGTGCCCGCCGAAGCGGGCAAGGTCGTGTTGTTCGAAAGCTGGCTCAGGCACGAGGTGTCGGCGAATCCGGTGGCCGCCGAGCGCATCAGCATCAGCTTCAACTACAACTGGTTCTAGTCGACTGGCTCTAGCCGAACGCCGTTGGCAGCTCTCTGAGCACCCGATGCACGAACTGCACGCAGATCGAGCCTTCGCCGACGCCTGAAGCAACGCGCTTCACGCTGCCCGCACGCACATCGCCAACTGCAAACACGCCGGGCAGGCTGGTTTCCATGATGTAGGGCGAACGCGGCAGCGGCCAGCGCGCACTCGTCAGCTCATCTTTGCTCAAGTCGGCGCCGGTGCGCACGAAGCCGTTCGCGTCGAGATTCACGCAGTTCTTCAACCATTCGGTGTTCGGCGCCGCTCCCGTCATCAGAAACACATGCTTGATGGGCCGCCGCTCCCGCTCACCGGTGCGTGCATCGGTCCACGTCACCTGCTCCAGCTCATCCTCGCCGTCCAGTGCGGTAATCTGCGTGCGAGTGTGCAGAGTGATATTGGGCGATTCCTGGATGCGTCGAATGAGATAGTGAGACATGCTCTCGGCCAGTCCTTCCGAACGCACCATGATGTGCACGTGTCGACAGCCACCGGCGAGAAACACCGCCGCCTGGCCCGCCGAGTTGCCGCCGCCGACCACGATGATCTCTTCGTTCTGACAGAGCCTGCCTTCCAGATGCGTGGCCGCGTAGTACAGACCCACGCCGGCATACTTGTCCAGGTTCGGCAAATCGGGCTTTCGATACTGCGCCCCCGTTGCGATGAGCACAGTGCGAGCGCGCACGGCGCGGCCGTCGGCCATCTCGACGCGATACGGCCAACTATCACAATGCAGCGCCACCGCATCGCATGCGACATGGAATCTGGCGCCGAACTTCTGTGACTGCACCAACGCGCGACCCGCCAGCGCCTGACCGGAAATCCCGGTAGGAAAGCCCAGATAGTTTTCGATGCGCGAACTGGTGCCCGCCTGACCGCCGGGGGCAAAGCTGTCGATCACTCGCACATCCAACCCTTCCGAGGCCGCGTACACGGCGCCAGCCAGACCTGCGGGGCCGGCGCCCACGACCAGCATGTCGTGAATTGCCTCGGGATCGATCTCCGGGTTGATTTCGAGAAACTCCGCCAGCTGCCGCAAGCTTGCCTTGCGCAAGGCGCGGCCGCGACCGATGACGGCGGGAACGTCGGCCACCGTGAGCCCGGCACGTTGTAACAACCCGGCCGCATCGTGGTCCGCTTCGGCGTCGAGATAAATATGTGGGTGCGCATTCCGGGCAAGGAACTCGCGCAACAACAGCGTGTGACCGCAATATCGCGAGCCGATCAACGTCATCTCGCTGTTCGGCGACGCAATCAATCCCATGCGACGCAGGATGAAAGCGCGCATGAAGATCTCGCTGAGCTCTGCGTCCGTTTGCACGACGACGCGCAGGTCGCTGTCAGCGATCACGAGCACCTCGCCCGCTTCACGAACGGCCACCCGAGCGAAGCCCGGCGTGCCTCGCAGCGTGCTCATCTCGCCCGCGAAATCCCCGGGCATGAGCGGCTTGATGAACTGCTCATCGAAGCCAGGGATCGTGACTTCCAGGCTGCCGGCCAGGACGACGATCATCTTGCGCTCATGATCGCCGGGCTCGATCAATACCTGCCCTGCGGTCGTCGTCAGATGGGTGCCATGTGGCTCGAGGCGCGCGATCTGCACCTTCGTGAGCTTTGGAAACATCTGGTCCGAGCGCTTTTCATACAGTTCGTTTGGCATGAGAGCACCGTATTACCTGCCCACCAGCGCTGCCACTTTATCGAACAGCGATTGCATGCCCGCGGACACATCGTGAATCTCGCCATTCACGAAGATACCGGGCGTGCCCCGCACACCGCTGCGGCGACCGCTGTCGATGTGCTCACGAATGCGCTGCCGATAAATCTCATCGTCCATCTCGGAGGTGTAGCGCGCCATGTCGAGCTGCAGCTGCTCGGCGTAACTGTGTAGTTGATTGGACTTCAGATGCAGCTGGTGCGCGAACAGCAGATCATGCATCTGCCAGAACTTGCCTTGCGCCGCCGCTACTTCGGACGCCTCGGCGGCACATAGCGCGTGCGGATGTACTTCTTCGAGCGGGAAATGACGGAACACGATCCGCACCTGCTCCGGGAAGCGACTCAACAGCAGCTTCAGCGAAGGCGCCGCCTGCTTGCACGTCGGACATTCGAAATCGCCGTACTCGACGATGGTGACGGGCGCGTGCGAGGGGCCGAGCGAGTGATCGATGGCGGTGACTGGCATCACCAGGTCATGGTGCTGATTCATGCATCCTCCTGCGCCGGCCGGACGCCGGTACCCAGCTGCCGATACTAACCCCGTTCGCGGGCACCGGCGCTTGGATGTCGGTGCTTTTCGGCTCCGCTGCCCCATACCAGCAAGCGGGCCTGCACATATCGGTAATTTCTGGGCGAGCTGGCCGGAAATGCGCCGCTTTTGCGTAGCTCGGGATGCTTACATTGCGACACCACGGTTACCGCCACGAAGCATGGACGCTGCACACAAATCAGGAACTCGCCGGATGACCGCGCGGCTCATTGTCGAGTCTGCGCTCGTGGTCGGAGCGCTGTCCGCACCTGCAATGGCGCCAGCAGCCCCGCCGCCGCTGCTGCTCGCCAATGATTACGACGCTGCAGAGGTAGACGTCTTGCGCTACTGGGTAAGCGAGAAGTACGACGGCATGCGCGCGTATTGGGACGGCAAAAATCTGGTCACCCGCGCTGGCAATACGATCCATGCTCCAGATTGGTTCACGCGCGACTGGCCCACCGAGCCCCTCGACGGCGAGCTCTGGGCCGGCCGCGGGCGCTTCGAGCAGGTCACCGCGACCGTTCGCGACCTCGAACCCGATGAGGACGCCTGGCGGAACATCCGCTTCATGGTCTTCGATGTACCTGCGCAGGTTGGAACGTTCAGCGCACGGTTGGAGAAACTGCGATCTCTACTGGCGCCGCTCCGCATCGATTGGCTGCGCGAAGTAACACAGTCACGCGTCACAGATGAGGTCGAGCTCCACCACCTATTGGAGTCCGTTGCCGCCGCGGGCGGCGAGGGCCTGATGCTGCATAGGGAAGATTCGTTGTATCGCGCCGAGCGCAGCGACGACCTGCTGAAGCTCAAGCCCTCTCAAGACGCCGAAGCTCGCGTCATCGCCCACCTGCCCGGCCAGGGAAAATATCTCGGCATGCTCGGCGCACTGCTCGTTCGCACCGCCAACGGCACCGAGTTCCGCATCGGCACCGGCTTCACCGACGAACAACGCCGCTACCCGCCGCCCATCGGCAGCTGGGTCACGTACAGCTACCACAACGTCACCGCCCGCGGCATCCCGCGATTCGCTCGCTTCCTGCGGGCGCGACCGCCGGATTAGCGGACGAGGGCCAGGTTGATTATGTGTACAGATCGATGTACATTCGGTGAATGGTGCAAAGCTATCCCATCGCCGAGGCTCGAGCCAATCTGCCCACCCTCATCGACGAGGTGGAGGCGGGCAAGACCGTGGAATTAACTCGCAGAGGAAAGGCAGTCGCAGTCATGATCTCAGTCACCGAATATCAACGCTTGCTCAGCAAGCGCCCGACGTTTCAGGATGCCTATCAGAAGCTCCTGAAGAAACATTCGCTCACCGCAGTGGGCCTGGAGCCTGACTTTGCCCGCAAGCTCCGCGATCGGAGCGCCGGGCGCAAAGTCGATTTGTGAGTCGGTGCCATGCTGCGCTATCTGCTGGATACCAACGTGGTGTCGCAGCCCATGATGAAAACACCCTCCGCCAGCGTGATGCGGAGACTCGCCTCGGCCGCGGATGAGTGCGCGATCGCTGCGCCGGTCTGGCACGAGCTGCAGTTTGGCTGTAAACGCATGCCCGCCGGCAGGCGTCGCGATGCTCTGCAGGACTACATTGCGGATGTGGTCAGCACCTTCCTGATCCTGCCGTACGATGACCTCGCCGCGAAGTTGCACGCGATCGACCGTGCACGCCTCGAAGAGGCGGGCACGACAGTGCCCTTTGTCGACGGTCAGATCGCCGCCATCGCCCAGATCAACGAGCTGATACTGGTCACTGCCAACGTACGCGACTTCGCGCCTTTCAAGGCACTTACCGTGCAGAACTGGGCTTAGCCTCACCCCGGGTTAGAATCGACGCATCTTCCGCAGCAGGATGGCGCCGTTGCAGCTCTCACACGTCGACTCGGCGATTATTGGCGTCTGGCGCTGGCAGGCGGCGATCGCGACGCTGCTCATCGCGGTTCCCGCATTCGCACTCAGCCCTGCCATCCCTTTTCTGTCGCCGCTCGCGCCGGTAGTGGTCATCATCGGCGGCATTCTGCTCGCCTGGTGGTGGCCGTCGATTTCGTATCGGCATCTGCGTTTCGGCGTCGATGAAACTGGCATCGCGATCGAGAGCGGCGTCATCTGGCGGTCGCGCATCGCGCTTCCGCGCGTTCGAATACAACACACGGATGTCTCGCAGGGGCCGCTCGAGCGTCGTTACGGCGTTGGTACGTTGAAGATGTACACCGCGGGCAGCCGCCACACGAAGATCGAGCTGCCGGGATTGCGGCATGAAGACGCCATCGCTCTGCGCGATGCGCTGCTCGCTGAAGGTGCTGGCAGTGGCGTCTGACGGCAGCTTTCAGCCGACGCTGCGATTGCACGCGCTGTCGTGGCTGTTCGGCCTGAGTGGCGCAATCAAACAAATGGTCCTGCCGCTGATCGCCCTGTTCTTCTTCAACGTGCGCAATGACATGCCGGGCCCGCTCGGCCCCTGGATCGTGCCGATCGTCGTGGCGCTCGTGGCGCTGCGTGCCGTGTGGATCCAGCTCACCTTCCGTTATGGCTTCAGTCCAAGCGGCCTGGTCATTCGCGAAGGACTGATCTTCCGCAACACGCGCCACATCGAATACGCGCGCATCGAGAACATCGACACGGAGCGAAGCGTGTTACATCGCCTGCTTGGCGTCGCTGAAGTTCGCGTGCAGACGTCCACCGGCGGCAAGCCGGAAGCGCTGATCAGCGTGCTCGACCTGGAAGCCGTGCAGGAGATGCGTGATCGAATCTTCTCGCAGACCAAGCCCATCGAGCAGACCGTCGCAGCACCCGCCGAGCAGACGCTGCTCCACCTGGACATGGGTGAGCTCGTGCGTCACGGCCTGATCGACAATCGCGGCATGATTCTGGTCGCGGCCGCCTTCGGCGTATTGCACGAGGCCGGCGTGTTCGTCATCAACCAGCAACTGGTCGACCAGGTGCTGCACTCGCCGTCAGCGACCGGGCTCGCAGCGCTTGGACTGATGATGCAGATCGGGCTCGGCGTGCTCACGATACTGGGCGTCATCCTCGCCGTGCGCGCTCTGTCGGTAATCCAAGCGATCATCACTTTCTACGATTTCAGATTGACGCGCGTGGCCGGCGATCTGCGCGCCCGCTATGGGCTCTTCACCCGCGTCGCCCTGACATTGCGCACGCGGCGAATCCAAGCAGTCCACCAAAACGAGTCATTGCTGCATCGCTGGTTCAATCGAGTCTCGCTGAGTGTCGATCTCGCCGGCGACGGCGGCGGTGGCGAGGGCAACGGCGATAACTCGCGCAGCAAGACCCGCTGGCTCGCCCCAGTTTGCCCGGCAAGTACCGCACCCAAACTCATCGCCACCGCGTTACCCGCGCTCGACCTGAATACCGAGCCCGACTGGCAACCGCTCGCATCCGGCGCGCGCGGCCGCATCTTTCGCAAGACCTTGCTGTGGTCGATTGTGGTTTTGACGGCACCCGCCGTCTGGTATCTGCAGGAAGGCGCAGTCGTCATCCTGTCGAGCTGCATCCCGTTGGCGTGGATGCACGCTCACTTGTATGTAAAGAACACGCGCTGGGCACTCGCTCCAGACGCAGTGTTGTTTCGGCGTGGCTGGCTGAACCGCCAGCTGACCATCGTGCCGCGCGATCGAGTGCAGACCTCGAGCATCGAAGCGTCGCCGTTCGATCGACGCAACCGCATGGCGAGCATCTACGTCGATACCGCCGGTGCCAGCCCGATGTCGGCAGGAATCAGGATTCGTTATTTGGCCGCCGACGTGGCGGAAAGACTGGCGGCAGCGTTGTATCGAACGGCCGCGTGACGACGTAACGACTCAGTCGCGTGCGAGCGATAACATCCGCGAGAACGGCGAATCGTTCTTGCGCCACAGCCGGCGACGCAGTGACGCCATCGCGATGATCATGCCGGGCAGGATGCCACTGAGGGCGCTGTACAAGTAGTTGCGGTCGTTGACGTGATCCGCCTGCATCAGCAACGCCAGGCCTAGCAGGGTGCCGAAGACAGCACCTATAAACGCCACCTCCAATCTGAATCTTCCGGCAGCAATCCGCCAGCGCCGCGTCACATAGTCCATGCTGCTGGCCCAGACCGAGCCGCACAACATCATCACCAGGCCATTGCTCAGGCCAGTCAATTTCTGCGCGACGACCAGCACCAACCCGATCCACATCACGGTCGCGACGAATGCCGCGATCACATGGCTGCGATAACGCGAGCGGAAAAACGTCTCGCAGAACTCCACCATCAATGCCGTGCCGATGCCGACTGCAATGCCGGAGGGATACATCCATTCGTGGATGCGCCCGATGCTCAAACTGTCGAAGTAGGCGAACAGCGCGCCGGCAATCGTGCCCAACGCAATCGAGCGACCGAAGGCATTGAAGATGGCGCCCGGGACATCGTCCTCGCGACGGGCAACGATGCGACTCTGCAGCTCACGCAGCGAGTCGAATCGAGCATCGGGCCGCGGCGACATGGCTCGCATGATGGCGCGAGCGATCTGACGAGGAATGTCACGACGGACTTTTTCGATCGGCTGCACGGCGCCCATGGGCACGCGGCCAGTGAACAATTCATACATGAGCACGCCGAACGCATATTGATCGGCGCGCCAGTCGACTTCCTTCGCATCGGCGTGCTGTTCGGGCGCCATGTAATAGGCCGTGCCCAGGTTCATGCCGGTGCGGGTCAGCTCGTTGTACTGATAGGCCCGCGCGATGCCGAAGTCCATCAGCTTCACTACACCGCTGCTGTCGATCCAGACGTTCTCGGGCTTCAGATCCCGGTGCACGATGAAACGATGCGCGTGGCGCAGCGCTTCGAGCAGCTGTTCGCCGATGGCCGTCGCCTCTTCGATGGGGAACGGGTTGCCAGTCGCCAGCTGCTCCTGCATGCGCCGGCGCAGGTTCACGCCGCGCAGACGCTCCATCGTGAAGAAATATCGACCGCTGGCCACGCCAACGTCGAACACGCGCACGATGTTTGGGTGCGCGAGCTTGCAGGAAACCTTGGCTTCGGAGAGGAAACGAGTGCGGGCCGCATTGCTCGACAACAGCTCGTTGCGCAGGACCTTGATCGCGACCTCTTCGTCCTTCAGACGATCGCGAGCCGCGAACACGCGACCCATGCCGCCATCGCCGAGCACCGCTTGAATCTCATAACGTCCCTGGAGCACGACGCCCGGGCCGATGACCACATTCGAGCCCTGGTGAACCTGCGGCTCGGCCTCGGCGACGTCATCCATGCGCATCATGGTGACGGCTTCGCGATTGACCTGACGGGTCGCGGGCTCAGTGGCGCTGCGCGCCGTCTGATAGGCCGCGACCAGACGCGCCAGATCCTGCTGGGCCGCTTCCTGGCTGGCCGGAGTTTCCGCGTTGATGAGCTTGTGCTGAAGAACCGCCAGACGATCCGTATAGTTTTGCCATAACGTGGCAGGATCGTCGGCTGACTCCAGCCCGAGCAGCATCAGCGCATTCTCCAGACGGCTGGACATAGTGGTAGCAATTACTTCCGTGCAAAGACCAAAGACAGCGATTCGTCCCGGAGTTTTTTTAATCCCGCATATCGATTCCGGGGGGACAACATTGCACTAGGGCTGACTGCTTGAAAAGTGCCTCCACGAACCGACACTGTCCATGCCGGGGGAAACCTGATAGTGATTCGCTCAACGCCGCGCTGGCGGAGACTTTTCAACCAGTTATCGGTCTCGAACGGCCGGTCGTCGGCCGCTGACCCGGCACCAACCCTACCGCACTCCCCCCGTTCGCGCGCGCTGTCGCCGATTGCCCACTGGACTTGCGCAAAATCAGCCGCGCCGCGCGCACCGTTACGACATAACTTCGGAGGATGAACGAGGCTCGAGCCGTCTGTTTTCTATTGGCCCGGCGCTATTGGCTCTGGCGCCGATGCTTACAACGCATGGCCCATTGGTGGCGCGCATGCAGACGCTCCGCTTCGCTGTCGGCTTCGGGCGGGAGCTTGCGAATCGCCTGCAAGGCGACCGAGTGCGCGATGGCCACTTCGGGGTCGGTTTGTAACAGCGCGCGATAGCGCTCCAGAAAGGCCTGCTCGACCGGCGCGCCGACACCCGACAGCAACGCGGCCGCATGCGCGCCGATCGCCGCGATTTCGGAAACGGGCAGGTCACCCTCGTGAATGGCGTGATCGACGTCGGCGATCAGCTGATACAGCGGTCGCAGCCAGGCCCATTCGGGATCGTCCACGATCTGGCGCAGCAGGGCCAAGGGCGATTGCTGACTGCCGAAGCGGCGCTCCACCGCGATCACCACCCCCAACAACCCGCGCAGGGCCCGGCTCGCTTCTTCGAGCGCGTGCAGGTCGGGCGAATCGGATCGAGTCATGGGCGGCTCCCGTAAGCGAGGCGTTATCCTGCGCCCATCCACCATTTTTTTCACGTTTGCGGCACGCTTGCGCACGTGCAGGGGCTCACCCAACCGCCGCGACGATCTTTTGACTTGGAGAGACCCTCGCTCGCACGGATGAAGCCTATGTACCGGCGAGAGTTTGCAGGTCACCGTGCCTCGGTATACATCGAGCGCGGCAGTTCCTCCTCCGGCGCGACGGGGCCGGGCGAGGGTCCTCTCTTTACTCTCTCGACTCAGACTCAGGCTCTGGCACGTCGACGCTTTGGCGCCGCCGCTGTGGCCCTGCCCGGCTCGCTGACCCGCACGCGAACTGCGTGAGTCGACTTCACTTCTTCCAGCACGAAATAAGTCTGGGTGTGACGCACGCCGCGCACGTTGACGATCTTGTCGCCGAGCACGCGCCGATACTCGTCCATGTCCTGCACTCGCGTCTTGATCAGATAGTCGAAACCGCCCGCCACCATGTGGCACTCGACGATCTCTTCCACCAGTTGCACGGCTTCCTTGAAGCGTTGAAACACGTCCTGAGTGGCGTGATCGAGCGTGACCTCGGTGAACGCGAGCATGCTTTGCCCGAGACGCTTCGGGTTCAGATGCGCGAAGTACCCGTCGATGAATCCTTCCCGCTCCAGGCGCCGCACGCGCTCGATGCAAGGAGTGAGCGTCAGATTGACGGTGCGCGCCAGTTCCGCGACGGTCAGCCGCCCGTCGGTCTGCAATAACGACAAAAGCTGGCGGTCGACGCGATCCAGTTCACGGCTGGGTGGATTGCTGCTCATACGAAGTAGTAATTCCTCCTGTTCTGGCAGGCCCAATTGGCAGACTATGCTGCTAAACAGTCGGTATTGTAGCGCAATATGCTCCGGGACAGGGCGGAGCGGACCGCACCGCTGCGCCACACCCATAACTCCAGCGAACCAGCTTCGTATCAGCCATGTTCGACCATCCTTCGTTCGACCAGCACGAGCGCGTGGTCTTTGCGCACGACGCTGCCACCGGCTTACGAGCCGTCGTGGCGGTGCATTCGAGCGCGCGAGGACCGGCCGCCGGCGGTTGCCGGCTGTGGCACTACAAGTCCACGCAGGATGCGCTTGCGGATGTCCTGCGACTGTCGCGTGGCATGAGCTACAAAAACGCGATGGCGGGATTGCCGCTCGGCGGCGGCAAGGCCGTCATCATGATCGATGCCGACCGGCCCAAGACGCCGGCGCTGCTCGAAGCCTTCGGCCGCTTCGTCGAGTCGCTGCACGGCCAGTACATCACCGCTGAAGATGTCGGCGCTTCGGTCGCCGACATGGAAATCGTCGCCGGCCAGACGCGTTACGTGAGCGGATTGCCTCGGACCGCAGTGACCTCGGACGGCAATCCCAGCCCGAAAACGGCTCTGGGCGTGTATCTGGGCATCAAGGCAGCGGTGAAATTCAGACTGAAGAAAGACGAGCTGCGCGGCCTGACCGTCGCGGTGCAAGGACTGGGCGGCGTGGGTTACGAGCTGTGCAAGTTGCTCGCGGCCGACGGCGCCAGGCTGCGCGTTGCCGATGTTCGCGAGGCCGTGACGCAGAAGGCCGCGACGCAATTCGACGCGACCGTCTCCAGCCCGGATCGAATCTTGTTCGAGCGCGCCGACGTGGTTGCCCCGTGCGCCCTCGGCGCGCTGTTCGATGCCGACACCATTCCGAAACTGCAGACCCCGATCATTGCCGGCGCCGCGAACAATCAGCTCGCGACGGCGCAGGACGGCGCGCGACTGCATTCGGCCGGCGTGCTCTATGCACCCGACTATGTGATCAACGCGGGTGGCATCATCAGCGTTGGTCGTGAATATCTGGGCGGCGCGACGGCCGAATCCATCGGCGCCGAAATCCACCGGATTCCCGTTCGACTCACCGAAATTTTTGTGCGTTCCAGCGCCACCCATCGTCCCACCAGCGAGCTGGCGGACGAGATGGCGCGTCAGCTGCTTGCGGAGGCTTGATGATGAGATCCCGTTTGCACGTTCCGAGACCGCCGGCTCGCCCCGGCGAGAAACCGGACTTCAGTTATGTCGCGGTTTCTCCGGCCGGCGCCGCCGCGCGGCCCGATCCGAACGCGCCCTTGAGCGAGACCGAATTCCTGTCCAAGGAAATGGTCCGCGTCCTCGATGACAACCATCGCGCCGTGGGCCCGTGGAATCCGCATCTGGCCGCCGCCGATCTCGAGCTCGGCCTGCGTCACATGGTGCTGACGCGCGCGTTCGACGACCGCATGCATCGCGCTCAGCGCAGCGGAAAAATCAATCACGTTCTACATGAAGTCCACCGGCGAGGAAGCCGTGTCGATCGCCGCCAACATGGCGCTGAAGCCGAGCGACATGATGTTCCCGGCGTATCGCAATCAGGGCCTGCAGATTGCGCGCGGCCGCAAGATCGTCGATCTGATGTGCCAGTTGCTGTCGAACACCAAAGACATGTGCAAAGGCCGTCAGCTGCCGGTGATGTATCACTCGGTAGAGGGCAATCTGTTCTCGATCTCCGGCAACCTCGCCACGCAGTTCCCGCAAGCGGTGGGCTGGGCGATGGCATCCGCGATCAAAGGCGAAGATCACGTTTGCGCCACCTGGCTCGGCGACGGCAGCACGGCCGAGGCCGACTTCCATTACGCCCTGCTGTTCGCGCAGATCTACAAAGCGCCGGTCATCCTGAACGTCATCAACAATCAGTGGGCCATTTCCACGTTCCAGACGTTTGCCGGTGGCGAAGGCCGCTCGTTCGCCTCGCGCGGCCCGGGCTATGGCATGCCGGGCATTCGCGTCGACGGCAACGATTTCCTGGCCGTCTACGCGGTGACTCAGTGGGCCGCCGAGCGTGCGCGCACTGGCGCCGGCCCGACCTTGATCGAGCTCGTCACCTACCGTGCCGCACCTCACTCGACCAGCGACGATCCGTCGCGCTATCGCCCGAAGGATGAGGAGAAGAGCTGGCCGCTCGGCGATCCGATCGAACGACTCAAAGGCCACCTGCGAGCGCTCGGCGAATGGTCCGATGAGCGCGAGCAGACGATGCTGAAGGAATGCGAAGAGCAGGTGAACCAGGCGTGGAAGGAAGCCGTGACCTACGGCACGCTGACCGACGGTCCGCAGCTCGATCCTGAAACCATGTTCCAGGATGTGTTCAAAGAACAAACGCCCGCCCTGGCGCGTCAGCGCATGCAGCTGGCCCAGGAACTGAAGGAGCGCGCGCAGAAATGACTCAGATGAATATGATCCAGGCGCTCAACTCCGCCATGGATGTGATGATGGCGCGCGATCCGGGCGTCGTCCTGATGGGTGAAGACGTCGGTTACTTCGGCGGCGTGTTCCGCGCCACCGAAGGCCTGCAACGCAAGTATGGCGAGCATCGCGTGCTCGATTCGCCGATCGCCGAAGGCGGCATCGTCGCCACGGCTATCGGCATGGCCATCAACGGCCTGCGTCCGGTCGCGGAAATTCAGTTCGCGGATTACATCTATCCGGCCTACGACCAGATCGTCAGCGAGCTGGCGCGCATTCGTTATCGCAGCGGTGGCGACTTCTGCGCCCCGGTCACGATTCGCACGCCTTGCGGCGGCGGCATTCGCGGCGGCCAGACCCATTCGCAGAGCCCGGAAGCGCTGTTCGCGCATGTCGCCGGCTTGAAGGTGGTGATCCCGTCCAATCCGTACGACGCCAAAGGTTTGCTGATCGCGTCCATCGAAGAAGACGACCCGGTGATCTTCCTCGAGCCGAAGCGACTCTATAACGGCCCGTTCGATGGCGATCCGAACAAGCCGGCGGTGGGCTGGAACTCACATCCACGCGGCGACGTGCCTGAAGGCCATTATCGCGTCGAGCTCGGGGTCGCCGAGATCGCCCGTCCTGGCACCAAGCTCACCATCATCAGCTACGGCACCATGGTGCACGTGTGTCTGGCCGCCGCCGAAAAGGCCGGCGTCGATGCCGAAGTCATCGACCTGCGCTCGATCGTGCCGCTCGATGTCGAGACCATCGCCAATTCGG
Source organism: Steroidobacter cummioxidans (assembly GCF_003104955.1). Classification (NCBI taxonomy): domain Bacteria; kingdom Pseudomonadati; phylum Pseudomonadota; class Gammaproteobacteria; order Steroidobacterales; family Steroidobacteraceae; genus Steroidobacter; species Steroidobacter cummioxidans. Next base: position 176,702 of record NZ_LSRW01000003.1, read on the forward strand.
TGAAGAAGACCGGCCGCTGCATCGTCGTGCACGAAGCAACGCGGTTCGCCGGTTTCGGTGCCGAGATTTCCTCGACCATTCAGGAAGAATGTTTCTGGCACCTGGAAGCGCCGGTGCTGCGCGTTGCCGGCTGGGATACTCCCTATCCGCACGCATTCGAGTGGGAATACTTCCCTGTCCAGGCGCGCGTCGTCGCCGCCATTAAAGCAACGATGGAGGCGTCATGAGTCGCCATGTAGTAAAGCTGCCGGATCTCGGCGAAGGCACGACCTCATCCGAGGTCGTGGCATGGAAGGTCAAGGTCGGCGATGTCATCGACGAAGATCAGGCCGTGGTGGAAATGTCGACCGATAAGGCCGTGGTCGAGCTGCCCGCGCCGGTCGGCGGCAAAGTAGTTTCGCTCGGTGGCCAGCCCGGCGATCAGATTGCGGTCGGCGCCGAACTGTACGTGCTGGAAACGGACGCGTCGGCGGCGGTTGAAAGCGCGCCCGCAGCGAGCACCGCCGCACCTGCTGCCGCTGCAAACGCGCCGTCGAAAACCCCCGCTGCTGCTAACAACGTCACTGCACAGCCTGCCGCCAAGCCTGCCGGCGGCCGAGTGATGGCCTCGCCCGCCACTCGCGCACGCGCCAAGCTCGCTGGCATCGATCTGTCGACCGTTCACGGCAGTGGCCGCGATGGCCGCATTCAGCGCCAGGATCTGGAAGCTGCGATCAACGATCGTCAGTCGGGCAAGGCGCCTGCTGCTGCCCCGGCTGCCGCTCCGAGCGGACGCCAGGTTCGCACGGGCACGGAAGAGATCCGCATTCTCGGCGTGCGCCGCGTGAGCGCGCAGCGCGTGGCGGATTCGAAGAGAAACATTCCGCACTTCGCGTATGTCGAAGAGGTCGACATGACGGAGCTGGAGCGGCTGCGCAAGCATCTGAACTCGCAGCTGCCGAAGGGCTCGCCCTCCTACACCTACCTGCCGTTCCTCGCGATGGCACTGGTGCGGGTCGTCGAGCAGTTCCCGAAAGTGAACTCGCGCTTCGACTCCGAGCGCAACGTGCTGGTTCGTCACGATGGCGTGCACATCGGCGTTGCCACGCAGACCAACGATGGCCTGAAGGTGCCGGTCGTGAAGCATGCGGAGTCGATGTCTCTCAAGGAGCTCGCCGCCGAGATCCGTCGCGTGACCAACGCGGCGCGCGAAGGAACCGCGAGCCGCAACGAGCTGCAGGGGTCGACCATCACGATCACCAGCCTCGGCAAGCTCGGCGGCATCGTCTCGACGCCGATCATCAACGCGCCTGAGGTGGCCATCGTCGGCATCAACAAGGCCGTGGAACGCCCGATGATCGTCAATGGCGAGATCGCAGTCCGCTTGATGATGAACCTGTCCTCATCGTTCGATCACCGCTTCATCGACGGCTACGACGCCGCCGAGAGCATCCAGGCGCTGAAGGAAAAGCTCGAACAGCCGGCGACGATCTTCATCCGGGATTGATGGTTTCCCCTAAGCGGGCCGTGTGATGCAAGTCACACGGTCCGCCGTGCGGGGCGCCAGCATTGCGCCGCACGACACGATTTCCTGCCTCTCGCTCGAGTCTTTGCGAACGGCTTCTCACCTCGCCTTGAGCCGTCAACTTACATTTGCCGCGTCCCCTGGATTCCGTCTATGGACTCGGCAGTCAGCACCATCCGCCAGTTTCTGATCGAAGCGCAACGACGCATCGGCTGCCATGCGGTCGCGTTCACTGCGCCGACGCGCGGTGACTTTCATTTCCACTGTCCCAGCGACGATGCTCGCGAAGTGGAGGAAATGCTGCGCGGGATCGCCGCTACGTTCCTGTCACAAACTCGCGAGACCAACGGCCCGGTGATTCGCAATCGGGTCCGCTACGAGAACGGCGGGCCGATGATCGGACGCTTCCTGGTCGCGCCGGTGTTCGACTCGTCCGGCGACCTGGCGGGCCTCGCCATGATGTATCGTCTCTGCACTCACGACTCCTTCGAGCAGGACGATCTCAAGAAAGGCTCGCAGCTGAGCCGTCAGCTCGCCCACTTGTTGTCTCTGCCTGCGGATCCCGTCACCGGCCTGATCTCGCGCGCCGGCCTCGAGGAACTGGTCGACTGGCGGCTGAAATCGCTGGGCGAACGCGCCAACTCCAGCGTGCTCTACGGCGACATCGATCAGCTGCGCGTCATCAATGACATGTTCGGCTTCGAGGCGGGCGATCGCGCCATCGCGGTCGTCGCCAATGCGCTCGCTGCGGTACTGGCAAACGAGGACGCCGTGCTCAGCCGGTTGTCCGGCGATCGCTTCACCGTCTTCCTTCCCGACTGCCCTCTGCCTCAGGCGCAGAAGATCGCCGCGCGCCTGCGCGAGGCCGTGCAGGCGCGTCCGCTTCACGTCGATGACGACACGTTTCCGCTGTCGATTTGTTTGGGCGCAGCGACGTTGACGAATGGCGAGCGCAGCTTCGATCACTCACTCGCCGCCGCCGAAGTCGCCTGCAAGGCCGCCAAAGAGCGCGGCCGCAATCGGGTCGAGGTTTATCGGATTTCGGACACCAGCATGATCCGCCGGCGCGACGACATTTCCATTGTCAGCCGCCTGCGCAGCGCGCTCGACCAGGGGCACTACCAGATCTTCGGTCAGCCGATCGCCTCTCTGCTGACGCGCGACTCGGTGCATCGCTACGAGATGCTGCTACGGATCATCGACGAGAAAGGTCGGCTGGTGCTGCCGTCGCATTTCATGTCGTCAGCCACGCGCTATCAGTTGCTCCCGCAGATCGATCGCTGCGTCATCGTCGACGTGTTCAGACATCTGCGTAGTGCCAGCGCGCGCCCTGGCTACACGCCGCTGCACGTATCCATCAACCTGTCCGGCCCGACGATCGGCGACGATGGCTTTCTCGACTGGCTGCAAATGCAGCTGGACGAGAACGGCGTCAGCGGCGAGTGGCTGACGTTCGAGCTGACCGAAACCGCCGCGGTCAGCAACATGGAACAAGCCCAACTGTTGATGAGCGAACTCGGCGCGCGCGGCTGCCGCTTCGCGCTCGACGATTTCGGCACCGGGCTGAGCTCGCTCACCCACCTGAAGAACCTGCAGTTCACATCGCTGAAGATCGACGGCTCGTTCATCCGCGACCTGCTGCACAACGAGCGCTCGCAATCGCTGGTCGGTGCCATCGCCCAACTGGCTGGCGCGATGGGCATGGAGACGATCGCCGAGTACGTCGAAACGCCCGAAATCTGTATGCGCCTGATCGACCTGGAAGTCCAATACGGCCAGGGCTACGCCATCGGCAAACCCCGGCCGCTCAACGGCATTCTCGCGCCCACCGCCGACCTGCTGCACGCGAGCTGACGCGTTTGCGCTAAGCTACGGCGCACTCATTCAAACGATGGCGCTGCTATGCCCTGGCCGGACCCGATTTCCTTACATGGCGACTCGGTCTTTCTCGAACCCCTGACCCTGGCCCGGCACGATGAATTGGTCGAAGCCGTGCAAGACGGCGAACTGTGGAACCTGTGGTACACGTTCATTCCGTCGCCAGAGCAGATGAAGGCGGATATCGAGAAGCGCCTCGAACAGCAGCGCAAGGGAACGATGCTGCCGTTCACGGTCGTCGCATCGGACACCGGCAAAGCGGTCGGCATGACGACATACATGAACATCGACGCGGAAGCGCGCCGCATAGAAATCGGCAGCACGTGGTATCGCAAGCAGGTTCAGCGCACGGCGCTCAACACCGAATGCAAGCTGATGCTGTTGACGCATGCATTTGAGAATCTCAATTGCATCGCCGTCGAGTTCCGCACGCACTTCTTCAATCATCAAAGCCGCCGCGCCATCGAACGATTGGGCGCGAAGCTCGATGGGGTGCTGCGTAATCATCGGCGCTCCAGCGACGGCACGCTGCGCGACACCTGCGTGTACAGCATCATCGCCAGCGAATGGCCGACAGTGCGCTCGCACCTCCGCCATCAGCTCGCGACCCGTACCGTTAAATCTCCTTGAGGTTGGCCAAGAACCGCGCGCGCCGCTCGACATAGCCTTGCGCCGCCTTCATCAGTTTCTCCACATCCTCATCGGTCAGCTGACGCGCGACCCGAGCCGGTGAGCCCAGAATCAAGGAGCGATCGGGAAAGACTTTTTTCTCGGTCACGACCGCCCCTGCCCCGACCAGACATCCCTTACCGATGACGGCGCCGTTGAGCACGACGGCTTGAATGCCGATGAGTGAGCCGTCGCCGATGGTGCAGCCATGTAGCATGGCTTGATGGCCGATCGTGACGTTCTCGCCCACGGTCAGCAGGATGCCGGGGTCGGTGTGGAGCACCGCGCCCTCTTGTACATTGGAGCCCTTACCCAGTGTGATGACTTCGTTGTCGCCGCGGATCGTGGCCCCGAACCAGACGCTGACGTTCTCCGACAAGACGACGCTGCCGATGACGCTGGCATTCGGCGCGACGAAGGCGCTGTCGTGGACGGAGGGGATGCGATCGCCGTAACGGTAGATGGGCATGGAAAGCTCCGCGGTCGATTGGCTAGTTGCAGCGGCATTCTAGCTGGAGCCGGCCGGAAGTTTCTGCGGAAACGCGGCTCAACGCCCAGCGGTCTTGAGCTGCGCACCGAGCTTCGCCCCTTCCTCCGCGATCTCGGCGCAGTCCCGATACAACGCACCGTTCGTGTCCAACGCCTCGGCGCAGAAGCGCATCAGCGCACCGGTCGCGAACTCGATTTCCTGGCTGGACCACTTGCGCAGCAACGTTCGCTTGTAGTCGACCAGGTAGCTGCGCAGATACCACTCCGGGCTTTCTTCGACGTCCGCTTGCTCAGAGACTTTATTCAGCAACTCGCTGACCATCTGAATGGGATCTGACATGCGGCGCAATAATACAGGATGGACAAGGCACGACTCGGCTCGCGGCTGCGCAAGTGACAAGACGTTGTCTGCAGCGACTTGTCTGCTGAACGGTTCTGCGGAAACGCCGCTACAGACGGTAGTCCCACAACCAGTCAAGAGCCCGAGAGCAAGAAAAACCTCGATAGGTCTACTCCTATTGAGAGCAACGCACCCAGCTTGACTCTCCGCGACGATGGACTTTCCTTACACCGTCGAATTTCCGCGCTCGCAATGCGCAGCATCGACGACCTGCAGCACCAAACGCCCACGACCCACCCGAACCTCCACCTCTGCGCCGATAGCAAATCCAGCCTCATCCAGCCAACGCCCCGTTAAACGCAAGAACGGCTTCGGCACCGACCGTACGTACTCCCCACGGCGAGCGCGGACTTCGGGATAGCGACAGCTGATAGTGAGGCGGCGCGAGTTCATCTCTTCTGGCTCCCAGGTAAGGCGCATAGTAAAGCAACTCTCAATAAGAGTACTCTCATTACGAGTAGTGTCAACTCATAACACAAGGAGACCGCGTTATACTGAAGCTCTCATCAGAAGGAATTAGATCAGCGGCTCCATGGCTCCCGACGAGCAACAGTTCCTGAAGGCGCTCGGCGCACGGATAGCGCAGCTGCGCAAAGACCAAGGCTTGAGCCAACAGGCGATGGCCGATGCGCTGCAGATTGCGCAACAGACCTATGCGCACTACGAAGTGGGCCGCATCCGCATGCCGGTGTCACTGCTGCCGAAGATCGCGCAGACCTTCGGCGTCACCACCGATGATCTGCTCGGCCGTAAGATGGCCGCCGCCGGCAAGCGCGGCCCGGCCTCCAAGCTGCAACAACAGATCGAACGATTGAGCCAGCTGCCCAAGGCCAAGCAGAAGGTTGTCATCGAGATGCTCGACGGCGTGCTTAGTCAGGCCGGTCGGTAATGCATGCAGCGAGATCGCCATGGTTGCCGTGAGCGAACAGTACGTCCGAGAGGTGAAGCTGCGCCGGGAGCGCATTTCCTCATTCGATCAATACCCGTTCTCGCTGCCAGCCGTGCGCAACCTCCACACGCTGGCGCTACATCCGGCAGTCACATTCATTGTCGGCGAGAACGGCAGCGGCAAGTCGACGCTACTGGAAGCAATCGCCGTCGCGTGGGGATTCAATCCGGAAGGCGGTACAAAAAACTTCCGCTTTCAGACGCGCGGCTCACACTCGATCCTCCACGATCATTTGACGCTCGTTAAGGGAATCAAGCGACCCAAGGATGGTTTTTTCTTGCGCGCGGAGAGCTTCTTCAACCTCGCCACCGATATCGAGCGGATGGATGCGGAACCGGCACCAGGCCCCCCGATTATTAACTCCTACGGCGGCCGCTCGCTTCATGAGCAATCGCATGGCGAGTCATTCTTCGCGCTGATGATGCATCGATTTGGCGGGCAAGGATTTTATGTTCTCGATGAGCCGGAGGCAGCACTCTCTCCTTCGCGTCAACTTGCGATGATCGCGCGCATGCATCAGCTCGTGCAGACACGCTCACAGTTCATCATCGCCACTCACTCGCCGATTCTCATGGCATACCCTGGCGCCTGGCTCTATCAGATCACCCCGGAAGGACTGGCACGCATCGAGTATCAACAGACCGAGCATTACATCGTCGCAAAGCGGTTCTTGAATGACCCGAAGGCGCAGCTCGATCGAGTTCTGTCCTAGACAGTCACGCGCTGATGCCCAGGCCGCCGATCGGATCGCCCTTTAAGTTGCGACCGTTCGTCCGATCTCGATAGTAGTCGCAGCTAGCTCGAGCTTACGAATCGTCGTACAAGGCGACCATTTCTCCACTATCTTCGGGGACTTAGCAGCCACCGAAGCGACAGCAAGCACGCCATTCAAGCTGCTGAGCCCGGAGGCGGGTTTTGGCTTAACATAGCGGGTACGCACGAGCCCCCGGCCTCTTGTAAGTGCCACCCTAGATCCGCAGACTGAATTTACGTCATGAGCGCGCGCGACCACGATCTGATCGAGAAGCTGAAGAGCCTGCCACCGCAGCGTCGTGCGGAGGTCGAGGACTTCGTAGATTTCTTGAAGAGCCGGGAGGACGAACTTCGCCTCACACACGCCGCGGCCCAAGCATCCGAGCCGGCCTTCAAGGCCGTCTGGGACAACCCCGATGATGCCGAGTACGACCGGCTGTAAGTGATATGGCCTACCAGTTTGGTGACATCGTTCTGGTGCCGTTTCCATTCACCGATCAGTCCGCCACCAAGCAGCGACCCGGCGTCATAGTCTCGAGCCCCGCTTACAACCGCGTGCGGCGCGATCTGATCCTGATGGCCGTCACCAGCCAAGTTCGCGGCAGCGGCACCTTCGGCGAGGTGATGGTGCAGGACTGGCAAGCAGCGAGATTGCTCAAGCCGTCCGCCATCAAGCCCGTGCTCGCCACCCTCGAACAAGCCCTCGTCATCAAGACCCTGGGCAGACTTTCCCAGCGCGACTGCCAGGCGCTCAAAGAAACGATCGGCAAAATCATCGGATAGAACAACGGCGCCCGAGGCGGCTCGGACTCCCGTCGCAACTGCCGATAGTTCGAATGTCCGACGAAGATCAGTCGGGACATGGATCGTCCTCCCCCTTAGGAACTCCTTCCCCACCCCAACCCTTCCACTGACAACTCCCTTCCTCGCGGGACCCTTGTCATGCGCGTTCCTACAAACACCGCGATCGCATCATCCATCGCATCTCTGCTAGTAACGACTTCCGCCCTCGCCGCTGAAGTCACAACGCAGATGACGCCGGACCAAGGCTACGGCGCGAACCCCGTGCTTCCCGAGCCGAAAAAATCGCTCATTCCCACGGTAAACGTTGCCGAAGCCAAGCCGTGGCAACTCGATCAAGCACCCACGCCGGCGCAGGGCCTCGCGGTCTCGCGGTTCGCTTGTGAGCTCGATCATCCGCGATGGGTGTATGTGCTACCGAATGGCGATGTGCTGGTGGCGGAGACGAATGCGCCGGAGCGGCCGGAGGATGGCAAAGGCATCCGGGCCTATTTCCAAGACAAAGCGATGACGAAGGCGGGTGCGACAGTGCCGAGTGCCAACCGCATTACGCTGCTACGCGATGCCAACAACGATGGCGAGCCGGAGGTACGTACGAAGTTCATCGAAGGGTTGAACTCGCCGTTCGGCATGGCGCTGATCGGGAATCGACTCTATGTCGCGAACACCGATGCGGTCGTGCGCTTCGACTATGAAGCGGGCGTCACAGAGATCAAACAGCAGGGCACGAAGTTCGCCGGCTTGCCGGGCGGACCGATCAATCATCATTGGACCAAGAATCTGATCGCGAGTCCGAAAGGCGACAAGCTGTACGCCACCGTCGGCTCGAACAGCAATGTCGGGGAGAACGGAATGCAAGCGGAAGACAAGCGCGCGGCGATTTTGGAGATCGATGCCGCTACGGGCGCGACACGCGTGTTTGCATCGGGGCTGCGCAATCCCAACGGTATGGACTGGCAGCCGCAGAGTGGCGCGCTATGGACCGTCGTGAACGAGCGGGATGAGATCGGTGACAACCTCGTGCCCGATTATTTGACGTCGGTGCAAGAGGGCGGCTTCTACGGCTGGCCTTACAGCTACTTTGGCAACAACGTCGATAAGCGAGTCAAACCGCAGCGGCCCGATCTGGTGGCTAAGGCCCTGGTACCGGACTACGCGCTCGGCTCACACACCGCATCGTTGGGCCTGGTGTTCTACGACGCCGAGCTGCTGCCCGAGAAGTATCGCAATGGCGCGTTCATTGGAATGCACGGCTCGTGGAACCGCGAGCCGCGCAGCGGCTACAAAGTGGCCTTTGTTTCTTTCGCAAACGGTCGTCCGATTGGCTTGCCCGAAGACGTGTTGGCTGGCTTCATCGGGCCAAAAGGCGAAGCGCGCGGCCGACCGGTTGGCGTGGCGATCGGCCGCGATGGTGCACTGCTGGTGGCCGACGATGTCGGCAACTGTATCTGGCGCGTTACGCCGGCTGCGTCACGGGTGAGCCAAGCTGCAAACGCATCTGCTTCCGAAGCAAGGCCACACTGATCACGGTCTGTACGACGTTGGCCGCAATCGATAGGTACCAGACGTGCTCGATTTGGAATCCTGGCTGTGCCGTGAGCCACACCAGGGGCACGCCGTAGACCAGCAGTCGCGAGGCCGAACTGAGCAGCGCGGGCACGGTGTTACCCAGCGCCTGGAACAAGCCCGAGCAGGTGAAGATCAGCCCGCTCATGACGAAGTTCCACGAGATCAGATGCAGGAAAACGGCGCCGACCCGAATGACTTCAGGCTCCTTCGAGAAGAAGGCCACCAGCGCTTCCGGCCGCCACTGACACAGCAGCATGACGACCAGCATGATGCCCACGCTTTGCACAGAGGCGACACGGAACGTCTCGCGTACGCGCTCCATCCGCTTGGCACCGTAGTTCTGGCCAGCAATCGGCGCGACCACGAACGCGATGGCCATGGCTGGCATGAAGATGCCCTGCATGACGCGGGAGCCGATACCGAAGCCGGCCTGCGCCGCCGCGCCGAAGTCACGAATCGCCCAATAGGTGATCGCGGTATAAAGGAACATCAGCGCGAACTCGCCGCCCGCGGGTAGACCGACGCTGAACATGCGACGCCAAACCGCGATGCGCGGCTGCCATTCTTCGGGATGGAAAGAGACATACTTCTCCAGCCGCCCGAAATAAATCGACAACAACACCACGCCGGCGGCGATCGAGATCGTGCTCGCCAGGCCCGCGCCCGCAACGCCCATGGCGTAGCCGGTGCCCCACCCGGCGATGAGCACGGGAGCGAGCGCGGTATTGAGCAACACCGTCAACACTTGAACGATCATGGTCGGCTTGACGATGCCGGTGCCACGCAACGCCGAGGACATGGCAACGAGCGCGAACTGCAGCGCCAGGCCGGGAAAGAACCAATACAAGTAGGCTTTGCCGGCCTCGATCGTCGCTTCGTCCGCCGCGACCGCGCTCAGATAAGGGCCGGCCATGAGATAGCCAAAGACCAGCACGAACACGCCGCATAGCGCCGCGATCACCAGCGACTGATTGAAGATCAGGTTGGCGTCCTGCTGATCCTTGCGCCCCACCGCATGTGAAATCAACGCGACGGCGCCGACACCGAGCACCTGGGTCAGTGCCAGCACGACGAACATCACGTTGCCGGCGGCGCTCACGCCGGCAACGGCGGCATCGCCCAGCTCGGCCACGAAGTACAGATCGACGAAGTAATAGAGGGTCTGAAACAGCATGCCCGCCGCCGTCGGTACCGCGAGTGAGACCAGGTGCCCGGCGATGGAGCCTTGAGTGAGATCTTTCATGCGCTGTCGGTCGTGCGCCGCCCGTCCGAGGGCCGGCGCGGATTTCACAGAACTGGGGAGGCCGCTATTGTGCTCGAAGTCGAGCCCGCCTGCGGGGCTTGTATGCGATTTTTGTGGCCCCCATTACGGGGAGACCTGACCGACTCGGTGAACCCACCTCATGAGCGACTCGACCGCTTCCACCTCGCCCGCAGGCATCCACCTCGTGTGCGCACATTGCGATTCCGTCGTACGGATACCCGCCGAGCGCCTCGATCAGGGACCCAAATGTCCTAAATGTCATCACGGGCTGTTCGGCGGCCATCCGCTGGAATTGACCACCGCAGCCTTCGACCGGCACCTGAGCCGCAGCGACCTGCCACTGATCGTGGATTTTTGGGCGCCCTGGTGCGGCCCCTGTCGCATGATGGCGCCCCACTTCGAAGAGGCGGCGCGGCGGCTGCAGACCAAGGCACGTTTCGGCAAGGTCAACTCGGACGACGAGCCGTCGCTGTCGGCGCGCTTTGGCATCCGAGGCATCCCGACCCTGATCGCATTCAAGCAGGGCCGGGAGATCGCGCGGCAATCCGGCGCGATGGACCTCGGGGGATTGCTACGCTGGCTGCAACCTCACGTGCAGTAGTCGCCTGCCAACGGGTCACGCCGAAACCGTGGCCCACAGCTCCTCGATCTTCTTGCGACCGGCCGCGTCGGGCAGGCGACCGCGACCGGCGAGCTGGTTGTCCTTCAGATGCGTGATCTTGGTCGTGCCCGGAATCACGGCGGTCACGGCCGGGTGCGAGATGTTGTACTTCAGGAATAGCTGCGCCCAACTGGTCACATCGTAATCGGCCGCCCAAGCCGGCAGCGGCTTGCCCGCAACCTTGGTCAATACGCTGCCGCGACGGCCGCCGAGCGGCACGTTGGTCAGCACCGCGACGCCCTTCTCTTTCGCGAGCGGCAGAATCTTTTCTTCGGAGCCGCGATTGTCGATCGAGTAATCGACCTGCAGGAAGTCGAGCTTCAACTTGTTGAGCGCATCGAGCACCAGCGGATATTGATCGTCGGTCGACGTGGTGATGCCGATGTAACGAACCTTCTTGGCCTGCTTCCATTCCTGCAACTTCGGGAACAGCTTATCGAGAGCGTTGAAGTTATGGATCTGCAGCAGGTCGATGCGATCGGTCTGCAAGCGCTGTAGCGCGAGCTCCAGCTCACCATCGCCCGCGGTCGGCTCGCCGCGAATCAGCGTCTTGGTGGCGAGGAAGATCTGATCCCGATTGCCCAGCTCCTTGAGCAGCTTGCCGATGACGACTTCGGATTCGCCATAGCCGCGCGCGGTATCGATCACCTTCGCGCCGAGCTTGGGGAAATTATCGAGCACTTCGCGGCGGGCGGCGATCTCGTCGGACGCAGTGACGCTGTATTGATTGGTGCCCAGACCCACGACAGGCAACTTCTCACCCGTCGACGGAATGACCTTGGTGATGGCAGGCAAGCTGTCCGCGGCTTCGGCGATCGCACCGCTCAGAGCAATCCCAACGCCCGCGGCAATGCCGCTCTGAAGCACCGCACGACGCGTCAACACTGAATTCACGACCACCTCCGAGAACGATCCCCTCAGGGAATCACACTGACGAATTCCACTGACCTCACCATGACCTGAAACTGACGTCCGGCTGACGTCCTGCTGACCTCAGGCAGACAAACTGAACGGTGCAGGTGGAGTGCGTTTATGACGTCTGCAGACGAATGCTGTCAATAACAGCGCCGTAACACTGCATCCGATCGCCGCAGAATTACCGAATATTGGCCTCGAGAGCAGTGCAGCTCCATGCAATTACCAGAGGCCGGAAAGTCATGAGATCGACAAGGACATCAGCGGCATGGGCCGCAGTGGCGATGGCCACGTCGCTGCTCGGCATAACGATCGTGAGCGCGCAGAACACAACCACGGCAGCCGTCGCAACGAGCGGCATCGCGAAGGGTGTGACGCTGCCCAACTCACGTTTGTACACACTCACCAGCGATAACTCGCTGTACATCCTCAAGCCCGGCGCCAGTCAGTATGTGCGCGGCGGCCGCGTCGACGTATCCGACGGCGGCAATCTCATCGGCATCGATTTCCGTCCCGCCGACGGTCAGCTGTATGGCCTGACCGATCGCGGCGGTCTGTACGCCATCGACCTGTCGACGCGTTACTTCGGCGCGACCACCAAGGTCAGCCAGGTCAATCCGCGCTTCAGCGGCGGCTTCGGCGCGGTGGTGGACTTCAATCCCGTGTTGAATGCGCTGCGCATCGTGGGCAGCAACGATCAGAACCTCGCGGTCGTGAACGGTGCGAGCGGCGGCAACCTGAACACCACCGCGGTCCAGACCACACTCGCTTACGCGCAGGGCGACGTGAACTTCGGCAAGGATCCGGAGATCGTCGGCGGCGCGTACACCAACAACTTCAACGGCGCGACCACCACGCTGTTCTACATGGTCGATCACGACCTGGACACGCTCGTGACCATTTCCAACAAGAACGCCACCGGCAGCTCCAACACCGGCAGCGGTCTGTTGCAGACCATCGGACCGTTCGTCGATGAGTACGGCAACGCGCTGAACATGTCGCCGACCACCGATTTCGACATCTATACCGATTCGAACGGCACCAACTTCCTGGTCGGCCAGACCACGCGTCTGCTGTTCTCCATCGATCTGTCCCAGATCGATCCGAACCTGCCCCTGGGCAGAACGCAGAAAGTGGTCGTGAAGCGTGGCCAGCCGGCGCCCCTGCCCGGCGCGACCGCACCGCTCACCGGTGGCGTGTTCGACATCGCGATCGTGCCGCGTCCGTAACTCACAATTTCGAATTCCTGGTGAATCCGGGCCTGGACGCCGACGCGAACTCTGGGCCACCGACCCAACAAATGCTTTCCCGGAAGCCATCGTCGCGGGGCTCGCGGCGGTGGCTCTTTTTTATATGTGCGATTGGTAAGATCATTGCGGTCCGTTCATCTTCGGGACCGTTACAAGGACAATCAATGCGCACGCAGCTGTTGACGACGACATTGCTGGCGGCTCTGCTCGGCAACGCTTCGTTCGCCGAGACACCGCAAACGGAAAGTTGGACCGCGCTCAACGGCGCACAGACGCAAGTCAGCGCCGCAACCAGCCTCTCGAAAGAACGGCTCGCTCGCATCGACACACTGATGCAGCAGTACGTCGATGAGAATCTGATCGCCGGCGCAGTGGCATTGATCCTGCAAAATGGCCAGCCCGTGTACGAGCATGCCGCCGGTTGGGCCGACAAGGAAGCCGGCACTCGCATGGCCCCCGATACCATCTTCCGGATCGCCTCGCAGACTAAAGCGCTCACCAGCACCGCCATCCTGCAATTGCAGGAACAGGGCAAGCTCGTGGTCAACGATCCGGTCAGCAAATACATTCCGGAGTTCGCCAAGTCCACGGTGCTCGTGAACGGCAATAGCGTGCCGGCAAAGCGCCCCATCACACTGCGCGATCTGTTGACTCACACGGCCGGCATCTCCTATGGCACCAACCCGGAGATCGCCGAACAGTACCGCGCCAAAGGGCTCGGCCCGGCTGCGGGCATCGGCTGGTACACCGCCGATAAGAACGAGCCGATCTGCACGACCATGGAGCGGCTCGGCTCGTTGCCGTTCGTCGCCCAACCGGGCGAAGCATTCGTGTACGGCTACAACACCGACATTCTCGGCTGCGTCGTCGAGCGCGCCTCGGGCATGCCGCTCGACGAATACCTGCGCAAGAACATCACCCAGCCGCTGGGCATGAAGGACACGAACTTCTTCCTGCCGAAGGATCAGCGCACCCGGCTCGCGGCCGTCTATGGAACGGGCTCGAACGGCAAGATCGCGCGTTCCGGGAACGATGCGAAAGGACAAGGTCACTACGTCGAAGGACCTCGCAGGAGCTTCGCCGGCGGCGCCGGTCTGCTCTCGACCGCTAAAGACTATGCTCGCTTCCTCGAAGCGCTCCGCAACGGTGGCACGCTCGGCAACGTTCGCATTCTCGCTCCGCGCAGCGTCGCATTGATGACCACGAATCAGATCGGCGACATCTATAACAAGCCGGATATGGGCTTCGGGTTTGGCTTCGAGACGGTCGAGCGCTTCGGCGCCAGCGGCATGGAGGCGCCGGGCGCGTTTGGCTGGGGCGGTGCCTACGGGACCAACTATCGCGTCGATCCCACTTCGGGGCTGGTGGTCGTGCTGATGATTCAGCTCATGCCCAACGGCACCGACTTCCGCGAGAAGTTCGCGAACCTGGTGTATCAGTCGCTGCTGCCTCAGTAGCAGCGACTAAGCATCGGCTGTGAGCAACGAGATCAATGAGAAAAATGCAAATGCTTGCGCCACCGTCACAGCGGCGCCGCTTCGTTCGTGCCGCAACGCGCTGAGCGTTGCGGCGAAACCCTCGGCAAGATCTACCTTGGGCTGCCAACCCAGCACTGTTTGTGCCTGGCGCGAGTCGAATGCCGCATCGTTCAAGTAGAAGTCCATCCGCCGGCGATAGATCGGCGGATTGATCTTGAGCAATTTGCACGTGTCCTCGACCACTGCCGCGAGCGCCAGCATCGGCTTCAGCGGCAGGCGAGGTCCGAACGCAGGACGGTTCGCGACTCGAGCAATAGTTTGTAACATTTCACGCAGCGGCACGGCCTTCGGGCCGGCCACGATCAATTCCTGATTCACGGCGGTCGGCGCCGTACACGCTCGCAGGAACGCATCGGCGAGGTCAGTCACGTAGATCATGTGACGGCGCCCATCGCCCGGCCCGAACAGCGGAAACCGCCCCTTCTGCACCGAGCGGAACAGCTTCAACAGCCGCTCGTCACGCGGCCCATAAACTGCGGTGGGCCGGAGGATGACAAATTCCATGCCGGCCTCGGTGGCGATCTCCCGAACCCGCTCGTCGGCGGCGAGCTTACTGCGCTCGTAACCGTTCCACGGGCGGATCGGTGCGCTCTCGTCGATAGTGCCGGCGACACGCTGACCATAGATGCCTGCGGTCCCGCATTGGACGAATCGTTTGATTCCAGCGGCAACGGCGGCTCGCGCCACGTTCGACGTACCCTCGACATTCATGCGCTTGAAATAGTCTTCATCGGCGCCGGACTCGCGAAACGCGGCGGCAAAGTGACAAACGCAATCTGCGCCTCGCAGCGTGTCGGCAAACGATTCGGGATTCAGCACATCGCCGTGCCGGAGCGACGCCCCATGCGCACGCAACCGCTCAATAACCGCTCGATGTTTGGGTCCGTCGCTGCGGTACAGGCCCACGACATCATGGCCCTCCGCCAAAGCGCGCTCGACAAAATGCGCGCCGATGAAGCCGGTAGCACCAGTCACGAAAATCCGCATACATCCGCCGATATTGTTAGAGACGCATTTGCAAAAGTTATATGCAACACAGGCAAATGCGCGAATGCGTATGTACGTTCCCCAGCTTGCCGACTTTTCTGAACCATTCAGGCTGAGTCGCTCAGCGCGATGCCGCAACATTTCCGTTGCCATTTGCTCACAGGCATATTACATCCCAGCGCTGGCCCATCGTTCCGGAGTTACATATGGACAACAACAACGGTTCTTGCGGCTCATTTCGCTGGCTTGCCAGCCTGCCTGCGCTGGCCATGGCCGTGCCATTGATGGCGCAGAACGCGGGGCCCGGCAATGCCGAGCTCGAACAGGTCGTGGTCACCGGCACTCGTGTCGCGAATCGCTCGGCCCTGGACACCGCGGTCCCGGTCGACGTCGTCAGCGGCGAACAATTGCAAAATATCGGCGTCGCCGAAGTGAGTCAGGCACTTTCGGTCATAGTGCCTTCATTTAACTTCCCCCGCCCCGGCCTCGCCGATGGCACCGATACGGTGCGTCCAGCGACATTGCGCGGTCTCGCGCCCGATCAAACGTTGGTGCTGGTGAATGGCAAGCGCCGGCATCAGTCGGCGTTGGTCAACATCAACAACACCATCGGTCGCGGCTCGACCGCAGTCGATATGAACACCATTCCCAATGCGATCATTCAGTCCGTTGAAGTGCTTCGTGACGGCGCCTCGGCGCAGTACGGGTCGGACGCGATCGCCGGCGTGATCAATCTACGACTGCGCAATACCAACGATGGCGGCGATGCCGGTGTGACCTATGGCTGGCGCGACACCACTTACGACGTGCTCGTGGGCGCCCCTCCTCCCGGCGCGAATTACACGTCGCCGCCGGGGCGCAGTCGTGACCGGTCCGATGGCGAAACATTGATAGTCTCTGCGTGGAAAGGCCTGCCGATCGGCAAGACCGGTTCGGTGGTGGTCGCCGCCGAATATAGAGATCAGGAGCACACCGAGCGCGGCGGCTACGACATGCGTCAACAGTATCCGCTGGTGAACGGCGCTTTCGATCCACGCGAGACGACATTCAACCGCTATAACTCATGGTACGGCGAGCCCGAGCTCAATCAGAAGACGGTGTTCGTCAACGCCGAGTACCAGGTGCAAAGCGGCGCGACCATGTATGGCTGGGCCAGCTGGCAGGATCGCGAGGCGGTGTCGGCGGGCTTTTATCGACCTGCCGGCGACCCTCGCAACGTCATCGAAATCTATCCCGACGGCTATCTGCCGCTGATCGCACCCGACGTCATGGACCTCTCGGCGGCTTTCGGCGTGAGCTGGCGTCTGGGCGTATGGAACATGGACTCGTCATTCGTTTACGGCCGCAACGAAATGGATTTTCGCGTCGAGCATTCATTGAACCGTTCGCTCGGCCCGGCCAGCAAGACGACGTTCGACTCCGGCGGCTTCGCTTACGATCAACTGACCTTCAACGTGTCCGGCGTGCGTACCGTCGAGGTTGGCTTTGCTTCCCCGCTCAACATCGCCGTCGGCGTCGAGGCACGGCGAGAAACATTCAGCATTCACGCGGGCGAGCCGGATTCATATCGCAATGGCGGCGTGCTGTTGCCCACCGGCCTTCCGACGCAGTCGGGCGCGCAGGTATTCCCTGGATTCCGGCCAGAGAATGAAGTCGACGAACATCGCACCGCTGTCGGCGCTTACGTCGACCTGGAAGCCAACGTCACCCAGCAATTCCTGGCCTCAGTGGCGCTGCGCGGCGAGAGCTATTCCGACTTCGGTGAGAATCTTGCCGGCAAACTATCGTTACGTTATGACTTCATTCCACAATTCGCGCTACGCGCCTCGGTCCAGAACGGCTTCAAGGCGCCCTCGTTGCAGCAGCAGTACTTCTCGACCACATCCACCAACTTCATCAGCGGCCAGCCGTTCGATATCGCGACGTTCCCGGTCAACAACCCTGCGGCGATCGCATTGGGGGCACAACCGCTGGATGCGGAGGAGTCGTTGAACTACTCACTGGGTGCAGTCGCGCGCCTCGGCGATCTCACGGTCACCGTCGACGCGTATCGCATCTACATCGACGATCGCATCGTGCTCTCGGAGAACCTCACGTCGCCCGACGTCGTGGCCTATCTCACGGGCCTGGGCTTCGTCGGCATCGGCGGCGGACGCTTCTTCATCAACGGCGTCGATACCACGACCGAAGGCGTCGACGTCGTCGTTGAGCTTATTCCCTTGGTTCGACGGAGTCGGCCGGGCGATTTTTTTGATTTTTCACGCTTGACGGCGAACTTCAACTCCACCGATGTCACCAAGGTCCCGACGACACCGCAGTTGTCGGCGCTGCCGACACCGCCGGTGCTGTTCGGCCGCTTCAATGTGTTGAGCTATGAGAAAGGCACGCCGGCTGACAAGTACGGAGCAGCCATCAACTGGGCGCTGCGCGGTTGGGGAGCAACATTGCGCGCCACTCGCTACGGCGACGTGCTTGCTCCGGATCCCAATCCCGCACTGGATTTCACGTTGTCGCCAAAGACGCTGGTGGATGTGGAAGCGCGCCTCGCGATCACCGACCACATCAAGCTGGCGGTGGGTACCGACAACCTGACGGACGAGTATCCCGATCCCTACCCGCCGCAGAACAACCTCACCGGCACGCAGTCGTTCTCGAACTACTCGCCGTTCGGTCGCTCCGGCCGGTTCGTCTATGGGAGAGTGAACTACACGTTCTAGCGCGTAGCTACTGCGACGGCGGCGCAAGCCATCGCGGCACCCGTGCCACGATTGATTCTGCGTACCGCCGTCGCACTCTTGAAGACGCGGCGGGCACGAGCAGCGAGCAAGACGTATGCGCCGAGCGTCGTCGGCAACAGAATAGAAATCGCCACGACCATTTCAGCGAAGCCGAGCAGCGTCAACTTTTCCAGCGCCACGACGGTCGGCAGCAGCGCCAGAAAGAACACCATCGTCTTGGGATTGGCCAGCGTCAACGCCAGACTGCCCAGGAACAGCTGCATCGGTTTCTGGCCTTCTTCCATCTCAGGCCCTTCATCGGACACCGGCGCGGCCGGTGCGGTCCACAGCTTGTACGCGAGGTACAGCAAGTATGCTGCGCCCGCATACTTCACCACGACGAACACCGCGTGCGCGCTCTGTGCGAGTGCGGCGAGACCGGTTGCAGCAAATGCAAACCAGATGAGATCGCCGACCAGGAAGCCCGCGATGAACGCCGGCGCACCGCGCGTACCTTTCGCCAGGGATCGTGCAATTACCGCGGCAACACCAGGACCCGGCGAAGCCACCGCCAGCATATACACCGCGGAAAACACCAACAGCCCGTACAAAGACATGACGACTCCCTTGCGCCAAAACATTTGTCATTGCGATCGATGCCATCGCATTCGCATCAACCACGTATTGAGCATAACCCGAATCACCGCTTCGCGCAGACGTCAGCAGAGGTTTCTTGCAGCCATGTGACCAAACCACTATGGGATATCCGGTGATGACTCCCTGGCCACGCAAATATATTCTTCCGCGCCCGAATGACCAGGGACGCATTCGCGGTGCGGTAGATCCCATGGTGGTGGCAGAGGGCAATAGGAGGAATAGGCATGAAGCGTTTGGTTTATTTCTCGAGCACGATACTGACACTGGGCGCGGTCGCAGCGAGCATCACGCTGGGCGGTTGCAGCACGCGCAGCGAAACATTACCCAAATCCGTCGTCCAGGCCTTCGAGCAGGCGTTCAATGCGGACGATCTCGACGCCGTCATGGTGCTGTTCGACGATGAAGCGCAGATCCTGCCGGAGCGTGGCGCGGCCATCACCGGTCGCGACAACATCTCGGCATTTCTCAAGGATCAGATGACGCCCGTGGTGTCATTCAACACCGAGGCAGACATGAGCCTGGTGCGCAAAGATATCGCTATCGAGCAAGGACACTACCGAGTGCGCGATGTGCGACGCGGCTCGGATGTGGAAGAAGGCAAGTACATGCACGTGTGGCGCAATCGTGGCCAGGGCTGGAAGCTGTATCGCGTGATGTACAACACCGTCGTCACGGAGCCGACGACCGTCTCCATCTCCGTCGCGCAGGCGGCAGAGACAGAGACGGACGGCACCGGTTGAGCGGTGACTACATCGAGCCACCGGCGATGTCGAGGTTGACATCGATGTCGGTGGTTCGTGAAAGCGGCTCGCCGTTGTAGAACACGGCCGCCTTGATCAGAGTCGCACGCGGCACCTCGAACACATCTCTGTAGACGGCTGACTTGGCCGTCGGCTCGGTACCGTTGATCGTGTAACGAATCTCGCCGAGCGGCACTTGCTTGGCGAGCTCGATCGCGATACGCCCACCCGCTTCGCCGCGCTTGAACGCGGTGGCGCGAAATGCCGCGTCGCTGTAACGCAGACCAAGACGCGAGTAGCGTCCCATCATTGCGACCATGCGCGGCTGGAAGTCGGGCCAGCGCAATTCTGCTGAGGGCGTCCAGCCGATTTCCGCCAAAGCGGCCGCGCGCGGGAACGTCATCAGCTCGATGGCTTCTTCGTTGCCATCGGCGCTGTTCCACACGTTGGCCTGCACGCCGATCAACCGGCCGCGGTCCTGTGCCGACAATGCGGCCGGGGCCGGATCGAACCGATACACATCGCCCAGGCTGAGCACATCTCCGGACGTGCTACGCTCGTTGAGCGCCCCGCTCTGCGGACGATCGAAGCTCAGCAGATTCGAGGACGAAACGATCACTTCGTAACCGGATGCGACCGCGCCCAACGCACCGTCCAGCCCGCGCGCCGTCATTATCACCGAGTCCGTCGGCACGCCGCCGCCGAAAATGACATCCCAGCCGACGATACGGCGGCGCTGTTTCTTGGTCAGCTCGCTGATGCGCTCGAAAAAATATCGCTGCAGGCGGACTTCGTTGACGATACCCAGCTCGCGCATGCGTGCTTGCACACCGCTCGATTGCTTCCATTGATCCTTGGACACATCGCCGGCGCCAATGTGAATGTACTCAGCTGGGAACAGCGAGGCCAGGTGCGCGATCACGGCATCGAAGAACGCAAATGTTTCTTCTTCGACGTTGTAGAGATTGGTGCTGGCGCCCGGCGAGTCCGCGGCGCGCAGCGACGGATAAGCCGTCACGGCGGCGGTTGCGTGTCCCGGCATTTCGAGCCCCGGCACGACCATGACGTTGCGGGCCGCGGCGTGCTCGACCACCTGGCGCACATCGTCGGCCGAATAGGAGCTGAGCCCGCCGGTCAGCTTGGGATATTTCGGAATCTGCAGCCGCCACGCGCGCTCGTCGACCAGATGCCAATGCAGCACATTGAGCTTGTGAAGCGCCATGAAATCGATGTAGCGCTTGATGAACGCCACCGACTGATACTGATTCGCCGAATCCAGCATCAGACCGCGCCAGCGCATGCGCGGCTGATCGTTGATGCGGATACCGGGAATACGCACTTCCTGCGCGGCCGTGGACTGCAGACTAGCCAGCTGCCACAACGTCACAGCACCATTGAACAAGCCACGCGGGTCGGCCGCCGTGACCAGGGCCGCCTTGGAAGTCACGTCGAGTTGATAGGCTTCCGGGCCGTTGCCGGCCGCGCCGCCCAATGTAAAGACAACGGACCGCTTCGGCGCTTTCTCGGCAGAACCCTGAACGATCGCGGGGCGCAAACCGCGCGTGTTCTCGATCAACTCACCAAAGTAGTGCGCGACTGCGCTCACCCGCGCGTCGCCGCCGTCGTAGACAATCTGGGTCTCGCGGTCAAGCGTGAACGAGCCGCCCTGCGGCTCCACGCTCGCCGGCCAGGGGACTAGCGATATTTCGGCAGCACGCTCGGCGCCCAGCGCGCCAGCAGCCAGGCAAAACAATAGCGAAAAGACAGCGACCAGACGGCCGATCATTATATTTCCTCCCTCGCCATACGCCTCGACCTTGAGACTCAGCCATGACTGGCTGACGAACTGCGAATGGCGAACTGTTAACTCCGCCATCCTCATGCAGGAGGTATGCCCACCGTGGCTGCACACAAATCTTATGTGGCGACCACGCCGGGGCGCGACTTTAATAGTGGCTGCAACGGGGGATCAATAAGATGCTTGCGCACACCGCGATTCGGACTGTCGCACGTTCAACATGGACCGCACTGATCGGCACATTGGCCCTGTCAAGCGCCTCAGCACAGGTGCAGGAGAGTGCGAAATCCGTAACTGCCGAGACGGCCGCCCTGGCCCGTGCTCAGGCGGCGATGGCAACACCCAATCCGGGCGAGGCGGTCTACGAGCAGAACTGCGCCGCGTGCCACAACCATCCTGAAGCCACGCGCGCACCGTCCCTGGATACGCTCAAGGCGATGCGTTACCAGACCATTCTGTATGCCTTGAACGAAGGCAAGATGAAGGTCCAGGCGTCGGCCCTGAACGCCACGCAGAAGGCCGCGGTGATCGACTATCTGGTCGGCCGCGAAGCCACTTCCGATGAGTGGCTCACGACAGCGATGTGCTCAGCCGAGCGCCGCAAGGTGAAGCTCGATGCGCCCGCGACGGTGACCGGCTTCGGCTTCGATCTCAAGAATCATCGGCACCTCACCGCCGCGCAGACCGGGCTGCGCACCGCCGATATGCGCAATCTCGAGCTGGCCTGGGCGATGGGATTTCCCAAAGCCACACAGATGCGCTCGCAACCCGCGATTGTCGGCACGACCTTGTTCCTGCCCGTCGCCGATGCGCAGCGTGCGTTCGCAATCGATATCTCAGGCGCGCCCTGCGTGCAGTGGGTTTACTCCCATGAAACTCCGCTACGAACCGGCGCAGCCTTCGGCCAGCTGCCGAATGGTCGCAAGGTGATCGTGTTCAGCGACGTCGCCTCGAAGGTGCACATGCTCGACGCCGCCACCGGCCAACTGGTGTGGATCCAGTCCGTCGGCTTGTATCCGCTGTCGCTGACCACTGGCACGCCGGCGATCCATGGAGATCGCATCTATGTGCCCATCTCACAATATGAGATCTCACTCGGCGGCAATGACGATCATGAATGTTGTCGCACGCACGGCGCAGTCACCGCGCTCGATGCGATGACCGGCAAAAAGATCTGGACCACGCACACGATGGCAGAAGCCAAGCCGGTGCGCGATCGCGGCGACGGCAAGATGATCTACGGTCCTTCGGGCGCGCCGATCTGGAACTCACCGGCCATCGATGCGAAACGCGGCGTACTTTACGTCGGCACCGGCGAAGCGACGTCGGAACCCGCAGCACCGACGACCGATGCCATTCTGGCGATCGATCTGAAAGATGGCCGCATTCGCTGGTCCTTCCAGGCCACCGAGAACGACATCTTCCTTACCGCGTGCGCACGCAATCGCGATGGGCTGAACTGCCCGAAGAACTCCGTGCATCGCGATGTCGACTTCGGTGCCTCCGTAATCATCGCGCAGCGGGCCGACGGTTCAGATGTGATCCTCGCCGGCCAGAAGTCCGGCACCGTATGGGCGCTCGATCCGGATCGCGATGGCAAACTGGTGTGGCGTCAGGATTTCGGTGAAGGCTCGCCGCTCGGCGGCATCCACTGGGGCATCGCTTATGACGGCACTCGCGTGTTTGCGCCGATCAATCGGCCGTATGCCTCGGCAGCGAAGACGGATGGCTTGCAGAAGCCCGGCCTGCACGCAGTGCGCGTCGACACTGGCGCGGTTGAATGGACCTACGCAGCGACGCCCGATTGCACCGGCAAGCGCGCCGAGCTGGTGAAAGCCTGCGCGACCAACATCGGTTTCTCAGGCGCTCCCACTGTCATCGACGGCGCGGTCGTCAGCGGCAGCCTCGACGGCTTTCTCCACGCATTCGACGCGAAGACCGGAGAGCTTCTCTACAAGTTCGACACGGCGCGCAGCTTCGAGACTTTCAACGGCGTGCCCGCGACCGGCGGCGCGATCGACAACGCCACGATCGTCGCGGCCAACGGCATGGTGTTTGTCAGTTCGGGTTATGGATTGTTTGGCCAGATGCCCGGCAATGTGCTGCTGGCATTCAAACCGAAGGCCCAGCAGGCACCGGTAACCTCATCGCCGTGACGGCTCAGGCTTCGCCGCGAAAACGTCGATACAACAGCAGAAACTGATCCGCCGCGAGCTTCAGATTGGCGTGCCAGTCTTGGCCCGAGGCGTGATCGGCACCGTCGGTCACATACTTCACAGCGGTGAAAGCCACGCGTTCGAGCCAGCACACTTTGGCGAGCGCGTAGGCCTCCATCTCCATAACGTCACATTCCATGGCGATCTCGCTCATGACAAACGAGTCGCCACTGCCGCACTCGCCGCCGGGCAGCTGAGGAAACAGACGCGGGAATTCCAGGCGGGACGGAATGGCATCTTCGAACGGCGTAACGCCGAGCGGCACCCCGAGACCGGTCACATCCATGTCACGCTGGACGAAGATATGACACTCCAGGATCGACCCGGTGACATGACGCCGGCTGCCAGCGGTGCCGAAGTTGATCACCTGCGGCATGGGTCGGCCAGCGCGCACGTATTCGGACAGTCGCTTCGTCAGTGCGTAAGCGGCGTTCACTTTGCCAATACCGGTATACAACACTGGGATGTTGGCGCGCTCGAACACGCCCTGACTCTCCAGTGGGAGCGCCATTACCAGCAACGGGTCCGGATTGCCCTGGTTGTGTACTGAAGTCATAGCCGCCCCATCATAGCAGCGACGCGTGAGCGAGCGCCCGGCTGTGCCCTTACAATGTCGCCACACGAACAACGGGGAGCGTCATGGCCTTCTGGAACCGCCGCAAGAGTCTCGAGTCCGTCAGCACCCGGCAGTCGCACAGCACGCTACGCCCCACGCTCGGCTGGCCGCATCTGCTGAGCCTGGGCATTGGCGGCATCGTCGGCACCGGCATCTACACCTTGATCGGCGTCGGCGCTGGCCTGGCTGGACCTGCGGTCATCATCTCCTTCGTCGTCGCCGGCTTGGTCTGCGCCTGCGCGGCGCTGGCATACACCGAGATGTCGACCATGATGCCAATGGCTGGCAGTGCCTACACCTACAGCTACGTGGCGCTCGGGGAATTGCCGGCGTGGTTCGTGGGCTGGACGCTGATCCTCGAATACACCGTCGTTTGTAGCGTCGTCGCCGTCGGTTGGTCTGGGTACGCGGGCGGATTCATTCGCGCGCTGGGCGTGGGCATTCCCGACGCTTTGCTGGCCGGTCCCGCCGCAGGCGGCGTGATCAACTTGCCCGCGATCGTGATTGCGTTAGCGGTTGCCGGATTGCTGGCATTGGGATCGAAAGAGAGCGCGACGGTCAATCTGATCCTCGTGTTCGTCAAGCTCATTGCACTCGCGACCTTCGTCGCGCTGGCCATTCCCGCTTTCAATGCAGGTAACTTCGAACCGTTCGCCCCGCACGGCTTCGGCGCGACCGAAATCGACGGCGCCAAGTACGGCATGATGGGCGCGGCGGCCGTGATCTTCTTTGCGTTCTATGGCTTCGATGCGGTTTCGACCGCAGCCGAGGAAGCGAAGGATCCGGGCCGGGATCTGAAGATCGGCATCATCGGCTCCATGCTCGCCTGCACGCTCATCTACATGGTTGTCGCTGCTGCCGCGATCGGCAGCACGCGCACCGAAGCGCTCGCGGCCAGCCCTGAGCCGCTCGCGATGGTGTTGCGCGGATTGGATCATCCGGCCGCCGCGAAATTCATCGGCCTCGCCGCGATCGTGGCGTTGCCCACTGTGATCATGGCGTTCATGTATGGGCAGTCGCGCATCTTCTTCGTGATGGCGCGCGATGGTTTGCTGCCGCAGCGGCTCAGCGTCGTCAGCGAGAAGTCTGGGACGCCGGTGCTCATGACAATGATTACAGGTGTGATCGTCGCCATCATCGCGGGCTTTCTGCCGCTGCAACGAATTGCGGAGGTCGCCAACGCCGGGACATTGGTGGCATTCATCGCGGTGGCGGTGTGCATGCTCGTGCTGAGAAACCAGGCGCCCAATGCACCGAGACCGTTCCGCACGCCGGCCTACACGGTCGTTGCATGGGCGGCGATCGCCGGGTGTGCGTATTTGTTCGTGAGCCTGCCGGGCGTGACGAAATTGACATTCCTGATCTGGAACGCGATCGGCATCCTGGTCTACTTCGTGTACGCCAGATACCAGAGCGCACTGGCGCGCGCGTAGGTTTGGGGCGGGCGTTACTCCGCGGAGGCCGGCTTCGCGGAGTACCGAAACATGTACTTCATCGCATCGCCGAGCGTGCTACCCCATACCGCCCACGTATGGGCGCCATCGACGATGCGCAGTTCCGCCGGCTGCTGATTCGCTCTCAGCAGCGAATATAATTTCGTCGCCTCGGCTTCGATCATGAAGTCATCGTCGTCGCCCGAATTGATATACATCGGCACCGGCTGCTTCTTCGCCAGATAGCCCTGCCACAGCGCCGGATAGTTCAAGCTCTTCCACACCTGCTCATCGAACGCCGGCGCCCCAAACGTCCCGACCTTCCGCGCACTCGAGTTCTGGGGTGGCAGCGGCTCGTAAATCGCCGGTGACAGCAACGCCGCAGCCGCGAACATCTCCGGGTACTTCAGCACGAAGCGCAGCGAGCCATAACCACCCATCGACAGGCCGCCGATCAGCCGCCCTTCACGCGATCTCAACACGCGCAGGTTCTTTTCCACTTCGGGAAACAGATCGCGGAGCATGGCCGTTTCCATCTTCTCCTTACGATCGACGTACCAGGTCACGCCGGCGTCCGGCATCACAATCACCGCCGGTGGCATCTCGCGTTTGGCGATCAACCCGTCGGCCACGCTTTGCACCTTGCCCTTCTGGATCCACTCCTTGCCGGAACCGTTGTTGCCATGGAGCAGGTACAGCACGGGATAGCGCAGCCGCGAGGTCTCGTAGCCGGTGGGCAGGTAGACCTCATACTTCCATGCGCGGCCGAGGGTGCTCGATTTGAACTCGCGAGTGAGGACCTCACTGGCGAACGCTGCCGAAGAAAGCAATAGCGCGCACGCCGCCAGCAACACAGACCGCCACACTCGATTGGATTGATGCATTACTCCGCCTTCGCCGCCGTCTCTTCCTCACGCGCCCCGGACAAGATCCCAGGCAACGCGTAGTTGCCTTCGTGACAAGCATACTCGTAGATGTTCGCGTTCGCCGGCACGAACGGCAGCTCACCGGTGATTCGCTCGGCGAATGTTGCGGGGTCATCGACCGTGAATCGATACACGATCTTGTCCTCCGCCACCCGCGTAAATCTTTCCGTGATCACCGCCTGCTCCGATGAGCCTCGGAAACTCTGCTCCGGGCGGAAGTTGCGCGTTTCGACGACGAGCGTGTCGCCCTCCCAGTGACCGATCGAATCCCCCATCCACTTGCGCACCGAGCCCGGCACGTGCTTGTCATCGATGCGAATGATACGCGCGTCGTGCACCATCTCGACCAGGATCATCACGTAGCCCGGCGACTGCACGATCTGGTAGTAGCTGTTGTACATGACCGGCAGCATCGGCGGCCCCGACGCGTAACCGAACGACAGCAAACATCGCTCGCCCAGCGCCCGCCCCTCTGGTCCATCATTCGAACGCCCTACCCGCGTCTCCGCAATTCGTTGCTGCGCCGAGGCGGTGAGCGGCGGCACGCGGCCGTTGAGCGGCTCAATGATCATCGACGTTCGATACTCCCCATCGATGAGCGCCACACTCATGCCGCGATCGGTCCAGAACAAGTTGTAATTGCCGACCGGCGGCAACGATGCAGCCGCTTCGATTTTCTGGTCCGGATCGCTCGGCTTCGCATCAGCCTCGACTGCCGCGATCGCCGCTTTGCTGATTGCCGCTGCCTCTGTATCGGTGAATGCACGGCGCATCCCGAGCTCTACTGCGCGCTCCATCGGAGTCGCCGTGGCGTTGGTCCACACACCCTGTAGATCAGGCGTGCCATCCGCGAGACGCGGCGGCTGATAGCGGCGGCCCGCGATCTCTCCCGAGTGCGCCGCTGTTGTTACCACTGCAAGCGCAACGGCAATACTGCTCAGCAGTCCTTTGTTCATCCCCCACCTCGTCGAGCGTCGATTTGTGACGTAGCACGCAGCTGTCGCGAAATTGTATCGATACGTCAACACGACCCCGTCGCAAGACACACACAAGATTTATTAAGAAACCCCTTCACGCACGATTTAGAGCCCGCCCGCGCGTGGACAGCGCGCATGCTCCGCAGCAGACTAACTAACGCCAATTCAGTTTGTCGGCCAACCAGTTAAATGGAATTCACATGCGCAACTTTCATTGTGCCGGGCTCCTGCTCTCGTCGATTCTGCTGAGCCCTCAGGTCCTGGCCGCGGCCGATGTCGCGGACAATTTTCGCCTGACGGATCATCACGGCGTCTCCCACGAGCTCCACTATCTTTCTGACATGAAGGCCGTCGTGCTGCTCGCGCAGGGCAATGGCTGCGACGCGTCCCGTCAGGCCGCCACCGCTGTGCAGGCCTTGCAGGGGAAATATGAGTCGCGGGGCGTAGCGTTCCTGGCGATCAATTCGAACCTGAACGATGCATTGCCAGCAGTCGTCAAGGAAGCGAACCAGGCCGGCATCAAGCTACCCATCCTGCTCGATGGCACGCAGCTGGTCGGCGAGTCGCTCAATCTCGCCAACAATGGCGAAGTGCTGGTCTTGAATCCCAAGGGCTGGAAGATCGCCTATCGCGGCGACGCCAGCGGCATCAGCAGTGCGCTCGATGCAGTGGTCGCAGGCAAGCCCGCCCCGGCCGCGACAGCCGCCAAGGGCTGCGCGATCAAGATGCCGGAGCGAGAGAAGCGCAGCGCGCACACCAACATTTCCTATGAAAAGGAAATCGCGCCGCTGCTGATGGACAAGTGCGTGGTGTGTCATCGCGAGGGCGGCATCGGGCCTTGGCAGATGTCGAACTACGACATGATCCGTGGCTTCTCGCCAATGATTCGCGAAGTCGTGCGCACGCAGCGCATGCCGCCGTGGCATGCGGATCCGCACTATGGTGTGTTCAGCAACGATCGTGGCTTGAGCCCGGCGCAGGCAAAGACGCTGGTCCACTGGATCGAAGCCGGCTCGCCGCGAGGCACCGGAACGGACCCGCTGCTGGCACAGAAGAAAGACTGGCCGAAGTGGGAGCTGGGCGAGCCGGACCTGATCGTCGAGCTACCGCCATTCACAACGCCGGCCACAGGCACGATTCCGTATCAGAACATCAAGCTCGACAATCCGCTGGACCGCGACGTCTGGGTGCGAGCGATCGATTTCCTGCCGGGTCAGCGAGCGGTGCTTCATCACATCATCGCGTCGGCAGGCGGCGAGATTCGCGGCAACATCAGCTTGAACAACTACGTGCCGGGCGCGCAGCCGCTGCAGGTGCCCAAGGACAATGGCATCTTGCTACCGGCGAAGTCGAAGCTGCATTTCCAGGTGCACTACACGCCAAACGGTCAGGTGCTCACGGACGTGACGCGCATGGGCCTGTACTTCATGAAGGCGCCGCCGAAGTACAACTTCCGCAGCATGATCTTCGTCAACACCAAGCTGAAGATTCCGCCGAACGACAAGTATCACGTGGAGAAGGCCGAGCGTAAGTTCGACCAGGATGCCGTGATCTTCAGCCTGCACCCGCACGCGCACTTCCGAGGCAAGTCATCGAGCTTCGTGGCGCACTATCCGGATGGGCGTGAGGAGACGCTGATCAACATTCCGACCTACGACTTCAACTGGCAGTCGACCTATGACCTCGCCAAGCCTCTGACCGTCCCGGCCGGCACCCGCATCGTCTACACGCAGGTGTTCGACAACTCGGTGCAGAACAGGGCGAACCCCGACCCGAACCGTGAGGTCACCTGGGGCGAGCAGACCTGGGAAGAGATGGTGTTCGGTGTGATTCGCTATCGGAACGTCAAGGAGGATCAGAAGCAACAGAGCTCCGAGCCGAATCAATCCGACCTGTTCACCTCGATGCCTGGCACCTGACCCTTACTGCAGCGAGCCGGGGCAGTCTCCCGGCTCGCTCTGCCCGCCCGCTGTTATATTTCGTTACGTTCGCCAACATTTCTTTGCGGCCGTAACGACCTCGTCGGCTCTCTTACGCATCATTCGCGCCGTCGCCCACCAGCGAATTTTGCGCGCGACTCGTTACCCCACCTTGCAGTGCTAATCTTTCTTTCATCATTCTTCACAAACACCGTGAATCCATGCATCATAGGCGTGCGGCCCGAGAAAAATAGCTACTAAAACGCCGCCTCCCTACAGCAAAGAAACATTTAGCGCGCGCGCATACATCACAAAACGCGCAGCTCATTCCTGAGCGCGAGGCATTTCACTCGTGCTGAAAAATCCATTGGCTCGCTCTCTTGCGCTGCATACAGTGCGGCCCATTCGAACGCACCTGTTGTGAAGCAAGGAGATTTGACGATGCGTATGTGGGCGATGGCGAGCGCGGTGGCGGTCTGCACTCTGGCGATGAGCAATCTGGTTTCGGCGGCGGCACCGGCGTACCACGCCCAGGCGACGCTAGTGACGCCAGTATCGGCTGCGACCGAAACGGAAGTCTCCGGCGTGACGTGGCGCTGTGAAGGCGATCAGTGCGAGGGCAAGGGCGACCGTCGCGGCAGCCTGGATTCGTACATGAAGGAGTGCCGCAAGGTGGCGGAAGCGCTGGGCGAGCTGTCGTCTTATACGAGCCGCGGTCGCACCATGAGCAAGCGCGACATCCAGAACTGCAACAAGCTCGCCGGCAAGGCCGAGTGATCGAGTCGATGTGAGTTGCGTGCGGCCGGGCAGCGCAGCCCGGCCGCACTTGAAGAGAGCAAATCAGCTGTCAGCGCGCGTGATGCTGATGATCTTGCCATCCACGACGACGACCGCCATCGGCAACGCTCTCGACGAAGCCCGATAGATCCAGCGCTCCGTGACCGTCACTTTCCCGGTCTTCACCCGCGCGCCGTTGACGCTGGTCATGTAGACGTCGTCCTCGGTGGTCTCCCGGCTTTGTGGCTCGCCGCACTTGCTGAGCAACTCGCCGACGGTCATGGACTCGTTGACGACCCATTTGCCACAACGCATGGAATCGGCGCTGGCGACCCCGGGGGCCACCAGCGCCGCAAGGCAAAGCAGGCGATATAGACGGTTACGCAATCAGCTTCGCTGCCTGGTTAGTAGTCGCTCGCATATCGATCGCGCTTGCTGTCACGTGATCGCATTTCGCGCTCCACGTCGAGGTAAGCCTCGGTGACCGGACGGAAGTCCCGTTCCGCTTCCCGGCTCTGCGAGCGCTCCACCTCGTCTCTCATCGCATGATAGCGTTTCGACAGGTCGTTGAAAGCCTCGCGCACATCTTCCTTCGAAGAATCGCGATCCTCGACCGTCCGGCGGAAATCACGCGCCTCGTCCGCCAGTTCGCGAGCATCACCCTGGAAACTCGAGCGCGCATCGCCATTACGTGCCTGCGTGCGCAGAGCCTCTGCGCTGCTTTCCAAACGACTCGCCGAACTGCTCAAACTGCCACCAGTCGTGGCGCAGCCACCGAGCGCCATCAGTCCGACAGTCGCAGCAATCAACAAATGGTTCCTCAAGGTCGACATTGCAAACTCCCGCCCTCGCACGGGCTACCGATGTGAGTTAGCAACGAAACGGACTTGACATAGGGTCGGTTCCGCCCTCAGCGCGGCAACACACCGATACTGCGGTAGAGCGCCTCCACCTCGTAAACTTTGCCGTCTTTCACGACCAGATCGGTATTTCTGATATCGCTGATTCGTCGCGCTGGATCGCCGTCGACCAGAATCAGATCGGCAAATTTTCCAGGCGCGATAGAACCCAGCTCGGCGTCGCGCCCGAGGACTTTCGCGCCGTTCAATGTCGCGATACGCAAGGTGTCAGGTGCTGAGATGCCCGCCTGGACATACATTTCCAATTCACGATGCAAGGTGAACCCCGGCAGATTGTCGGTACCTGCAACCAGCGTGATGCCCGAGTCATACAGCAGCTTGATCATTTGTAACAACGCGTCGGCCGAGGCCTGATATTGCTGTTCGCTGCCTTTCGGAATCGGCAAGCCACCGGTGAGCAACGAGCGCCGGATCTGCGGCGGCAGGCGGCTCGCGATCGGCGCATACCCGGGCCCGACGGTGCCAGGCTGCCTGGTAAACATGGTGTACAAAATCGTCACGGTAGGATCGAGCGAGACGCGCTTGTCCTTCATCAGCTGCACGAAGGAGCGCACCTCGGTCGAATTGAGATCCAACTTCGACGCGCGCTGCGCGACGGTGGTGAAGCGAGCCGGCGTGCGTGTGTCTTTCACTTCATCGAAGAAGAAGTTCAGGAACACGAAATTGATGTGTTGCATCTCATCCGCACCCGCCTCGATGAACTGTCGCGCCGTCATGTTTGCAGGCACGTGGCCACCGACGTGCAGCCGTTTCTCGTGCGCGAGTTTGGCGATGACGGGAACCAGCTCCGGCTTGATGGAACTGTAGATCTTCACGCCCTGAAACCCCAGCTTGGCGTAGTTATCGACGGCCTCGCGCGCCTGGGCTTCATTGTCGATAAGCACCTTCGTCGGGCCGGCGAACGGGCCCGGCCCTTCCATGATGCCGGACATGAAGATGCGCGGGCCCATTTCCTCGCCTGCCTCGATGCGACGTTTCGCGTCCAGCAGCGTATCGGCGTCATTGGCCATGTCACGCACCATCGTCACACCGGCCGCCAGGTGCTGTATGCCCTCGTTATCGCCGATATGCACGTGCATGTCCGCCAAGCCCGGCAACAACGCCCGGCCTCGAGCATCGATTCGCTCGGCACCGGCGGGAATGGCGACTTTGCCGTCTGCGCCGACGGCCTTGATGCGATTGCCCTCGATGAGGACGGTCGAGCCTGGCACGGACTGGCCGGTCTGCGAGTCGAACAGATTGGCGTTGACGATGGCGAGCGGTCCTTTGGGGGTCCGCGTCAGCGCACGCGCGTTCTCCTGGATGCGAGCGTTAGCGCGCTTGCTCTGCAAATCCAGCAGCTGGGGAACGCTCGATTCCCAGCCTTCGAGGATGAACGAGGACCAGTTACTCACCGAAGCAAAGAAGGCGCCGTTCGGATCGAGCCAGATCGTATCAGGCGCGAAACCGAGACCGGAGATTTCGTAACTCACAACGCGTCGCGAGCCCGCGGGCGACTGCAATGTCACTTCATCACCACGTCGCAGCGCCGCTTGCCCCTCCGGCAGCAGCGCCAACTTCTGCCCCTCCGCCTTCAGTAGTGCATTGGCGAGCAGCGCCCCCTCCTCGGGTACGCTTTGGAGGCTGAGATAAAATGCCGGCGCAGTGAGCTTTCGCTCCCCGCTCTCGGCATCGTTCTTCCAGCGCGCCACGCTCTGCTCGAGCGTGAACGCCTCGTTCACAGGCGCCTTCAAATAGTCGTTGCCGCCAGTCTGCACCGAGACCGGCAAGCCTGCTTCGTTGAGCTTGATACGAGCGGTGATCTTCGGCCCGCGACCGCGATCGGTGAACTCATAGGAGACTTCGCGCGTGCCGTCGGGGCGACGGTGGCTACTTGTATACCGGCCTTGTTGCCGCCGAGGAGAACGGTGTGGCGAGTCTCGGCGGCGAGCGCTGGCAAAGAGACGATTGCAGCAAGGAAAGCAACCAAAGCCATTGGGCGAGGCATTTCGACGTTCCGTGACTGGTTTGCAGTGCACGGAGTCTGCCAAGGTGTTAGCTCGGCGCCAAGACTTCCCGCCTATAGCGCGACGGCCAGAGACACCAGATAGGCTCGGATCTCCTCGGCTTGCGCCGGCGTCAGCGTCGAGCCGAACCCCACCATGCCCTTACTGGCCCGCACGCCGTCGATAACGATCGACTTGAACATCTCACGATCGACGATCGTGCTGGAATAACGCAAATCCGGAATCGCCGTCTCGCTGCGCGCACTCATGCCGTGACAAACCGAGCAGACGTTGTCGAACAAGCGCTGACCGGACGCAACATCACCTTCCGCGTTGGCGCGACGCACGTCCAGCGGCTTGCGCGCAGCGTTGGAAATCAGCGCTGGCAACGCAGCTTTGCCACCGATCTTGAACGTCACGACACGACCGAACGCACTACGAGCCTGCGACGTACCCAGAATGCCCGCAACGGCCACACCGCCAATGCCCGCCAGCGCCGACACGTATTGTTCACCATCCAGCTCGAACGTCACTGGTCCGCCGAGAATCGCGTTCTGCACATCCTGTGACCACAAGCGCGCGCCGGTGTCGGCGGCGTAAGCGTTGAACATGCCGTCGACCGAGCCCTGGAATACCAACTTACCCGCGGTCGTAAGCAAGCCGCCGTTGCCCGCTCGCGGATAATTCACTCGCCACACTTCGCGCTGAGCGACCGGATCCCACGCGAGCAACATCGCGCCACCTTTGCTCTTCGCCGCGTCGGCCACAGTCTTGGCATTCGCAGGATCGCGCGAGAGCTGAATGCCCGTGTTCCACGTCCGATCGCGGAACTGGAATGCGTCGTCGTGTTTGTAATAACTCGACGCTTCCAGCGCCGGGATATACGCCAGCTTCGTCTGCGGGCTGAAAGACATGGGATACCAGTTATGCGCACCCAACGGCCCCGGCGACACCATCGCCGGCTCTCGCAGATAACGCGCCTCGGGCACCATGCCGGGCCGGCCGGTTTTCGGATCGAGGCCCGTCGTCCAGCTGACGTGCACATAATTCTTGGCGTGGATGAACTCGCCCGTGGCGCGATCGATCACATAGAAAAAACCGTTCTTCGGCGCCTGCATCAGCACCTTGCGCACTTTGCCGTCGATAGTGAGATCGGCAAGGATGATGTGCTGAGTCGCAGTGAAATCCCACGACTCCGCCGGCGTTGTCTGGAAATGCCACACGTACTCGCCAGTCGACGGACGCAGCGCCACGATAGAAGACAAATAAAGATTGTCGCCCTCGCCGTTGGAGCGGATCTGGTGATTCCAGGGGCTGCCGTTGCCCACGCCGATATACAGCAGATCGAGCTGCGGATCGTAGGCCATCGAATCCCATACAGTGCCGCCGCCACCGTACTTCCACCATTCGCCGTGCCACGTTTTCGCGGCACGCTCCAGCGCCGGGCTTTCGAAGCCATCCTTGGGATTGCCAGGCACCGTATAGAAGCGCCACACCATCTTGCCGTCGTTAGCATCGTAAGCGGAGACGTAGCCGCGCACGCCCATCTCGCCGCCGCCGTTGCCGATGATGACTTTGCCGGCGATCACCCGTGGCGCGCCGGTGATGGTGTAACGTTTGGTTGGATCGGTTGTCTGCACGGACCACGCGGGCGTGCCGGTCGTGCGATCGAGCGCGATCAATCGCCCGTCGAGCGTGCCAACGAATACGCGATTGCCCCACGCCGCGACGCCCCGGTTGACGACATCGCAACAGGCATCGATGGCTTTGGCACCGTCGACTTTGGGATCGAACCGCCACAGCTCGCGACCGGTGCGCGCATCGAGCGCAACCACTTTGCTCCACGCCGATGTGACATACATGACGCCGTCGATCACCAGTGGCGTCGCTTCCTGGCCGCGCGTAGTGTCGAAGTCGTAGAACCAGGCGAGCTTCAGCTCGTTGACATTACCTTGGTTGATTCGCGACAGCGGGCTGAAGCGCTGCTCGTCGTATGTGCGGCCGTGCGTCAGCCAGTCAGCATTGTTGCCGGGAGCCGCGAGCAGGCGGGCGGCATCGACTTCGGCAGCGCCGGCCGACGAATGAGCGAGCACGACGCCGAGCATCGCGCCGTGCAAAACGTGCTGTACCGCTGAACGGAATGGCCGCATCGAATCCCCCAAGCATCAATCCGCGCCTCGCTGGCGGGCGCGGTTGGGGGAATCTTATACGTGCGGCCCCGGGGGAAGCTCCTCGGAAACGACGAGGAGACTCATAAGAAACGTCAGCGTAGCGACTGGCGGGCGATATTGAGCGCCGCTTCGAGGATGTCCGCCATGCTGTCGGATTTATTGTACGACGGCAGGTACACCCACATCTTCACCACGTCCAGCGACGGCTCGGTGGGCGTGTCCTTCTGCGACTGCGCGCCGACTTCCACCGACAGCGCGCCGCTGCGCAGGAAACTGATCGACATCACTTCCAGCTTCATTGCCAACTCCATGCCAGGTTATCGTTGATCCATCGCAACGGCGCCGCGAACCTCAGAATTTGGCTTCGACGCTGAAGCCCATGAAGTTCACACCGCCACCGGTCTCGCTAAACACACCGAACACGCTGGAGCGATGCCACACCAGGAAGCCCACCGAGGCGTCCTTGATGGCGCCGCCCTCGAACAAGCCCTCCAGTGCCCCGAACTGCCGCAGCGGCACGTCGATGGTCCACTCGAGATAATTCATCAGCTTCTCCGACCTGGCATCCTTGGTGGCGAAGTCACGCACCTCGCTCATCGGGATGCGCGAGACGTAGCTGAGTCCCTCAGCCAGCCCGAGCCGGATTTGCTTCTCGGTCCACGGCAAACGCCAACGATAGTGGGCCTTGATGAATGTCGTGAGACCGTAGCCATCCTGCTGATAGCCCCGCTCATTCAGCCACTGCACACCCACGTTCGCGGTCATCTCGATCGGCAGCGTGAACAGCGTATCGCTGTACTGGTAGCCATAGCTCGCGCCGACCAGATAGTTCGACTCGGGTGACCCGTCGAAGTCGCCGATCATCACCGTCCCCAGATCGGTCTCGGACGACTTGTTCCAATGCACTCGCAGACTCTGCTCGCCCTTGGCATGAGCCAGCGGGCTCAGCAGGGTGGCAGTCAATGCAATGGCGGCGAGTGAGCGACGATACACGTTGGGGTTTCTCTCGATTGGCGCTTGAGCACAGGAGCAAGACGGGGCCAGAAAGGCCGGCCGCATCTTAGCTACTGTCACTTTGAGGCGCTGTCCGATGAAACCTTAAGCGGCGGTAGTTTGGCGCGGACAGGCGACCACGAATGTGACGTGGTCGCCATTCGCGCGGTCGGGATTACAAAACTCTACGAGCCTTGGCTCGAGATTCAGCTTCCGGGCACGCTCTGGCCCCCTGCAGAGTCGCCTGTTGCAGCCGGCTGGATAATCAGGCGTTCGATTAATAGCGGGTGGGCGGATGTGTAATGGCTCCAGAGCCGGCGAGCTGAGCCTTTGCCGGCGGCAGCGGCTGGCTCATCATGCAGCCATGAGCAAGCACCGCAATCCGCAAGCCGAGCAAATGGCAGACGAGTCCATGGTCCGCAATCTGCGCGCGCAGGCTGAAGCCATCTGGCCGCAGGAGCAATCGTTGCTGGGGCGTTACGGCCAGCCGTCACACATT
Source organism: Steroidobacter cummioxidans (assembly GCF_003104955.1). Taxonomy (NCBI): domain Bacteria; kingdom Pseudomonadati; phylum Pseudomonadota; class Gammaproteobacteria; order Steroidobacterales; family Steroidobacteraceae; genus Steroidobacter; species Steroidobacter cummioxidans. Next base: position 213,673 of record NZ_LSRW01000003.1, read on the forward strand.
GCCGACATCGGCTGCGGCAGCGGCGAGATCACCAGCCGCCTGGCCGCGCGTTATCCGCAAGCTCAGATCGTCGGCGTGGATATCCTGGAGAGCTCCGCAGCCTACGCCCGTCGAGTGCATGCAGCACTCGCGCCTCGTGTGCGCTTCGAGCAAGGTGACGCGTTCGAGCTGAAGTTCAGCGACGCACAATTCGACCTGGTCGTGTGCCGTCACATGACGCAAGCGGTGCCCGAGCCGGACAAAGTCATCGCCGAGCTGTATCGGATCTGCAAACCCGGCGGCTGGCTGCACGTGCTCAGCGAGGATTATGGGATGTTGCACATGCCTGTCGGTGCAGTGGATCCGGATCGGCTGTGGCATGACGGCGTCGTCGAATATACGCGCCGGACTCACACCGACGCCCGCATCGGCCGCCGCACCTGGGCAATCATGAACGATCTGGGGCTGCGGGAATTGCACGTCGATTATGTGATCGTCGATACGTTGCGCGTGCCCCGCGAGACCTTCGCCACCATCATTCAGGCATGGCGCGACGGCTATACGGAAGTGCTCGCTGAAAACAGCAAGCTGACGATCGACGAGCTGCGTGCGCTGTTCGATCAAAGCATCGACGCGATTCTGGATCCTCGCCAGTACGCGGTGTGGCACATCCCTGTCATCAGCGGGCGCAAGCCGTCTTAGCGCCTCCAACCGTAATCGAACTCGAATCTCAAGCCGATCACTCGGGAATCATCCAGCGTCACATCGGTGCCGTGGGCTCGCTCCGCTGGCGTCGGTTGTGACAGTGCCGCCGGCTGCTCATCACGATACGTCAGCTGCCAGGCGTAGCGATGTTGGAAGTCCGGCAATTCGGCGCGACTGTGTCCGTCATGGACGCCGTAGGCGGCCGCATATTCGGCCACGGTCATGGTATCGATCGCGTCGCCTTCGACGACGGAAACGCGGTAGGACGGATATAGGCCGCGCAGCGCTTTGACGACGAACGCGCCGGCAGCATCGACCGCCGCTGTCACATCGACGCGACCGGTGGGCTTGTCGTCTGGCACTCGCTCGCAGTCCTCACACGCCTGGGCGCGCGGACTGATGCTGAGCACGACAATAAAAAAGGCCGCCAGTTGCACAGCGGCCCAAAAGCGGTCCATCCCTTATCTACTCCCACTCGAATGGGGCACCCACCCTTTGATGGATATGTACGCCGCGAAGCGAGAGTTGCTCAAGCGCCGGACCGTGCATACGGCATCAGGCATTCCCTGAAGCGGATGACAGACGTTACTTAGAGCCTCGGCCGGCATTGTGTTGACAACGCAAACTGGCGAGGGACAATCGCGCCCGACTGCTGCAGCGATTTTGCGTTTCCGGCAGGGCTGAACTTCTTTCAATGAAGGGTCGTATCAGCTAGCAGCCGGAGGAAGGGAAAAATAAGGATGGGACAGCATACTCAGGGACCCTGGATCGTCAGTCTCGATCCGCGTTATCCCAACGAGCCGTGTATCGACGCAGTCATCGATGGTGTGGTCTGGCATATCGCCCTGTGTCACAACGCCGTCGGCCCCGATGACGCAAGTGCAGAAGCCAACGCAAGGCTGATCGCCGCCGCACCCGAGCTGCTCGCTACCCTGAAGGACGCCCTGCCGCTGTTACGCGCCGAGGTCGAGAATCAATCGGCGGCGAGCGCCGGGCGACCCGCCGTTGAATCGATCAACCTGCGCACCGCTCGTTCGCGCTATGAGGCGGCGATGTCCGTGCTGGCAAAAATTGACGGCGCGCCCCCCTGTCGTCCACGCCGTGCAAACCAGCCGCTGCGCGGAAATTAATCCGCGAAGCTGAAGAACCGTCAACGCCGGGCCGGGCGGCGCGTGGCTCTGCAATACTCGCCGCACTCGATCGTTTCGATCATCACGGAAAGGCGGCACGCGATGAAATCGGGCCACACGGCGAACTCATTTCATTGGTGGGCGGCAGTCGGTCTGACATTGGCCTCGTCCGCGGCCCTGGCCGGCACCTACAAAGCGCCGCGCACGGCTGACGGTCACCCCGACCTGCAAGGCATCTGGACCAACGCCACGCTCACGCCGGTCGAACGCCCCAAGATGCTGGGCAACAAACTGGTGCTGACCGAGGCTGAGGCGCTACAGATGGAAAAGCGCATGCAGGACTTTGCGGCCGAGTCCGATCGGCCCAGCGATCTGAACCAGGAGCTGCCCAAGGGCAACGTCGGCGGCTACAACGTGTTCTGGTTCGATCCCGCCAACAAAGTCGCGACGGTCAACGGTCAGCGGCGCAGCTCGCTGATTACCTTTCCCGAAGACGGCCAGGTGCCCGCGCTGTCGGAGCTCGGCCAGCAGCGCCTCGCGGCCCGCTCCGCTCGTGCCGCCAAAGGTGCATTCGACGGTCCGGAGCAACGCGCCGTGGGTGAGCGCTGCCTATTGGGTTTCGGCAGTAACTCGGGCCCGCCCATGCTGCCGGTTATGTACAACAGCAATTATCAGATCGTGCAATCGGCCAACACCGTGCTGATTCATGTCGAGATGGTCCACGACGCACGCATCATCCGGCTCGGCGGCAAGCATCTGCCGGATCACGTGCGCAAATGGATGGGAGACTCGATCGGCCACTGGGAAGGCGACACGCTGGTGGTCGAGACCACCCACTTCAATCCGGCTCAGCCGATTCAGATCGGCCAGGGCGCGAGCTACCGCCTGATTCCCATATCACCGAAGCTCAAGGTGATCGAGCGCTTCACGCGCACCGAAGCACAGACCATCCATTACGAGTTCACGGTCGAGGACCCCGACACGTTCAGCACGCCGTGGCGTGGCGAGATTCCGTTCCATTACACCGACCAGCCGATCTACGAGTACGCCTGTCACGAAGGCAATTACGCGCTGCCCGGCATCCTTGCCGGCGCGCGCGAAGAAGAAAAAGCCGCAGCCCAATCCAAGCAGTGACGTTACTGCTTGGCCGGCACGAACTCGGTCATCGCGGCCTGCTCCAGCAGATCGAACGGCAGCAGGCCTTGATTGACGATGAAGTCATGGAACGCCTGCGCGTTGAACCGCCCCGCCTGAGCCAACTCAACCCGCGTGCGCAACGCATTGAAGCGCGTGTAACCGTAGTAATAAGACGTCGCTTGGCCTGGCGCACGGAACGTATAGCGATCCACTTCCTGTTTAGCCCGGGGCTCGGACAGTACGACTTCGTCCATCAGGAAGCGCATCGCCTGCTCGGGCTGCAGCAGTCCAAGATTCAACATTGGGTCGAGGAACGCACGCGCTTCGCGGAACATGCGCGCTTGTAACGAGCCGACGCGTCCTTCCACCGGCAGATATTCCTTCATCACCGCTTCGGCATAGAGCGCCCACCCTTCGACGTTCGCGCTGTTGAATGCGAACACGACGCGCGCCGTCGACACCCCGCGCTCGAGCATGCGGGCAAACTGCAGCTCGTGACCGGGACGGGCTTCGTGCGCCGTGAGCGTCCAGGCAATCGCGTCATAGCTGTAGTCGTCCATCACGACGCCCGGCTTGGCATTGGGGTTGGACGTGGGCAGCACGAATTCGGCCGGCTCGCCGGTGTTGCCAATCAATCTCGGCGGATCGATGTGAGGCGCGGGCTGCGCCGCCGATTCTGCCTCGGAGGCCAGGCGAATCACCGCCTCGCGCTCCGGCAACGTGACGATGCGCTTGTCACGGACGATCGTCTCGAGTTCACGCAACCGGTTCTGATACAAGCTCAGCAGCTGGTCGTTCGGAATGCGCTCCTGCTTCAGGCGCCGGATGACATCTCGATAATCGGACTCCGGCCAGTTGCGTTGCTTCGCCAACTCGGCAGCGGTCAGTTTCAATTCATCGCGCGTCTGGACGTAGTCCGCGAGCGCACGCTCGATGAGTTCCTGCGGACTCATGTCCACACCGAAGTTTCTGAGATTGTCAGCGTACAGCTCCGGCGGCAGCTGATTGGTCTTGCGTGCGCGCGGCAGAACGGTAGCGCGCGCCCAGGCCTCATACTCGGCGAACTGCTTGCGCAGCGTCTTCATGTCACGCTGCCAACCCTTCAAGCCGCTTTCCTTGAACAACTCTTCGGTGCCGTCGAGATAGCGAGGCATGTTCTTGAGGTATTGCTCAGCCTCGACGACCCACGGACCGATCAGCGACGAATCGCCGGCGCGCTCCTCATAACGTGCACGAGCCAGCGACGTCAGCGCCTCATAGCCCTTCTCCGCGCCGACGTAGCGATGCAAGCGCACTACCGCCGCCTGCTGCCGCTGCTTGTCGACGCGCGGATCGAGCAGATCCTGAAAACTCTGAAACACCAGCTGACCGACATCCTGGAACGGCAGCAGCAAGCGATCGTTGAGCTCGAGCGTACGCCGCTGATCGNNGTCTCTTATACACATCTGACGTGC